>JAPOYQ010000492.1:6107-21022 GCA_026706505.1 Gemmatimonadota bacterium | reverse complement strand
TTTTCTTTAATCGAGTCCGCTGAAAAAAGACAGGGACTAATCTCAAAAATAAATTAAGATGCCTTCAAAAAAGATGAAGGCTCATCAGTCGTCGTCGCAGTATACTTTGGTCCACGATCCGCTGTCCCGATCACATGGAGTGCAATCATGAGTGCTTCCAGAGAAACACTTCCAATTCCAAGCATACCATATTGTAAGACATCCGTTTTCGTATTTAGAATCAAAATCATCTCCTCCTACCCAAACACCTTCAGCACCGTAGGTACAAATGAGATCCGTACGTCTGTACGAGGTATTCTTGGTATTCTTGGTAAGATTAACCATAACGCATTCCTTTCGTTTGAGGAATTGAGGTGTGTTCCCTGTCTTATAATTTATCTTTTAACGAACAGTTCATATATGTCCACTGTGCCATTGGACTTCTCCGCTGCCTCTACTGGTGGTGGCCTATAAACATAAATCTGGCTCTTCCAAGATGCTATTCTTCCGCCTATCCTGCTTGCTTTAGCTTTAACTACAGTTCCCTGAGAGTCTTTTTTGATACCTTCAAGAGATTGATATGCAGCACCATTGAGCGAGTATGCCTCAATCAATTCCGACGAATCCGAAGGCACTAAATCATAAAGCGTCCATTCATTTGGTGACTGTGGTCTCTCACGAGAAGTGTGTGAGATTAATAGGTAACGATCATCTATCAGGACCATGCTAGTCGCCCGATTGATTTCACTCATTATTAGGGAGAAATCACCCCGATCTGTTGATCCACAATCTAGGCCGTGATACTCCCTCGGTAAGAATTTGAAATCTGGCTGCTGCTTCTCAAGGGTAAAGACGTTATAACTAGGCACAAGGGCACCGAATTGCCGCAGGATATCACCGGTGGAGGCATCGATCTCTTTCACCATGTAGTCATTGGCCTCTAGATAATACAGACGGTTTTGCGTAGTATTATAGCATAGTTGAGCTGGATTACGCAGATAGCATGAGATGATCTGATCTGCCTTACTAGAGAGAGGTGTGGTGTATTCTACTGTCCTATCGAGGCCAGTAATTTTCTGTATCTGCATGATAGATCCACCATGTTTATTCTCCATAACGATCAGTGCATCATCTCGGTTGATCAACAAACCTCTACATCCAACCCAGCTCATCTTATTATCACGGTACTGACCTTGTCGATTATAATGCAATAATTGGCCGTATATAGGATCCATGATATAGACATCCCCCTTGGAATCCATAGCCATCGCCTCAGCACCTCCATATTCTCCAGGCCCCTTCCCTGTGCGTCCGAAAGACCGTATATATTGGCCATCGTTCAGGCTGAACTCGTACGCCCTACGAGATATCCGATCTGTAAGGAGTAAGGAACTATCAGGAGTAATGCCCATCCAGCGTATCTGGCCAATACCTGGAGCTGCCTTATCAAAGATCAATTCAACTGTGCGCTTGAATTCAAGACCCATCTCCCCGGCATATTCTACAGGCACTTTGGGAATACTCGACTCGTCTAGCTGCTCCTGCGCCGCAACAGACTTGACCCCGCCATAGCCTGTTACCACCCACGTAATGAGCATGGCCCTGAAGAAGGGCAAGACGTTATTAAAGGTGAAAGTACTAAAACTCATGAACCGACTCTTTCTCAACGCTGGGTTCTGCGGAATCCCAACCGCTATCGGCAGGAATACCCTTCGCAGATTAAAGATAGCCATCATTCGATATCCTCCTATGGGAAAACACCCTATTTCCGCCTTCAAAAAGGCTGATTTTGCGACCTAGGCACCCAGGAGACTCCCTACTCCAGCGACGCAATTTCTTCTCTAGTTGACCGGCTATTTGCGAAGCCGTTTTTACCTCGGCGATCACAGGACCGGATAATTAACGAACTCGATCTTATAAAAGGCCCTACGCTGATCGTGCAGCGTAGGGCCTAGGAGAGAGGAGAGCTAAGGAGTCCGGAGTCCTAGCTGCAGCTTACAAGCCGTTCTTCTACATCACCTATCTCGCAGGAATCCCAAAGATCCCACGGTTCATATCTACACTTATATACGTCGTAGGTGCATGACCCCTTTGTTATTGTGTGTGAATAATACCAGTCGTTACCCCCCAACAACTCATTTCCATAGGTTTGGATCAGAGCATTACGTCTATCGAGGGACTTCTTGATGAGTTTTTCCATGAGGTTACTCCTCCTATAAAATGGATGAAAAAGGCCCATAAAAGGGTGACTAGCTGCTTGCAGAAAAGGAAAGTTCATAGATCTCCACTATGCCGTTGGATTTCTCGGCTACATCTTCCGGGGGAGGCATCCACATATATAGGCGACCCTGCCAAGCGGTGACACTTTTCCAAGGTGTAATGTTGCTAAACGATTTGAGGCGTTCTATAGCCGAGCTATTGAAGCCATACGCATCAATACGGGCCGAAGCAGTTAGGTCATAAAGAACCCACCTTATTGGCCCGAGGCGACCAATCTTGTGAGAAATCCATAAATACCGATCCTGTACTAAGATCATGCTATTTACGACAGTCATCTCCAATTCAGCCATATCCTCGCGGGAACCTCGTCCAAGGCTATGGTAATACTTGGGTAAAGGCATGAATCCCTCGGGTGGCCGACCAAACTGCCGGAGAATGGCCCCCGTTTCGGCGTCAATCTCTTTGACCAAGTAATCATTGGGGCCTAGATAATACAGCCGATGCCGGGCCGAGTCGTAGCACAGATGAGCAAACGTCGCCATACGGTAGGAGATAAATCGCTGTTTGTCGGTGGAAACAGGAGTACGATAGAGGAGCTCCCAAGTCTCAGGGTCAAGCCGCTGTACCTCCATGATTTTCATGCGGTTCGTTTTTAGTAGGAACACCTCCCCGTTGAGACCTGTCAAAAGTCGGCTAGTATTGAATGATCGCATCTTATCCAAGTATGGCCCCTGCCGATCATATCGGAGGATTTGGCCAAAATCGAGATCAAGAAGGTACGCTTGGCCTTGGGGGCTTACTGCCATATTCACAGAAGACGCATATTCCCCCGGCCCATTCCCCTGTCTCCCAAACGAGCGGACGTACACGTACTTTCCGTCCGTCCGTCTGAATTCAAGGGCCTGCGCGACGGTTCTATCCGTGATCAGCAGGGTGCCCTCTGGGGAGAAACCCATCCAGCGTAATGTGCCGATCCCCGGCGTATCCTCCTCAAAGGCCAGTTCGACTTGATTTTTTAAGAGTAAGCTGACTTCGCCGACGTACTCCACCGGCACTTGAGGAATGTTGGCCTCATCTACTTCTCCCAACTGGAAGCTGACGTACCACTCCTTAACTACGTCCCACAAGCCAGCATCGGCCGGCTGAGCGGTGCTGCCGAGGAGGAACACGCCAACAAGCAAACAAGTAGCAACCCTTCTGGCACAACTCATAAGCCACCCCTTATGGGCGTCTTCCGACTGGAAAGGAGATAAGGTAAAAGCACTGGCTAGCATGAATCGAATCTTTCTCAACGCTTACAGTTACTCGCGGGATCCAAATCGCTGTCGGCAGGAATACCCTTCGCAGATTAAACATAGCCATTGATTCGGCGCGTTCATATAGAGAGAACACCCTATTCTCGCCTTCAAAAAAGCTGGTTTTGCGACCCAAGCACCCCAGAGGTTCCTTACTCCAGCGACGTAATTCCTTCTCGGATCGCGTATTTGGTCAATTCAGCCACCCCGTTCAGGCCGAGCTTCTTCATGAGATTCTGGCGATGATTGCTCACGGTTTTCTCGCTCACCACAAGCTGATCGGCTATTTGCACGGTCGTTTTTCCCTCGGCAATAAGCTGCAGCACTTCCCGCTCGCGGGCTGTCAGGAAGGACGGCTCGGCACCCTCGGCGAGGCGTTGCGCGTAATCGGCGATGAGGGGGTTAATCAACTGCGGGCTCACGTACTTGCGGCCGGCCTGCACCTCCCGGATCGCTCTTACAAGCTCGCGATCAGACTCTGTTTTCAGCACATAGGCCGAAGCTCCCGCCTGAAACATGCTAGACACACGTTTGTCCGCACGTGCCGACAGTGCCACCACCTTCACGCTAGTCTCCCTATCGCATATCTGCCTCGTCGCCTCAATGCCATTCAAGTTGGGCAGACCAATATCCATGACCACAATATCGGGTAGGTGTCTGGAGACCAAAGCGACGGCTGTGCGGCCGTCCCCGGCCTCGGCGATCACTTCAATGCCACTTTCTTTCTCTAACCGCAAGCGCACCCCTTGGCGCACAATCTCGTGATCTTCTACCAACAAGACCCGCGTACCCATAACTAATACTTGAATCCTTCCTATTTGGGGATATGGCCCGTGAGAAATGTCGTGACCAATTCACAATATTTAACCAATTGCTTAGCACCATTGGTTATTTAGCACGGACCTTGAGGAATACTACTCGGTCGTCCTGGGGATGCGAAAAACACTCGCGCAAACTCGCCGCGTCCAGCCCAAGCCGCGTCCCTTCCACCAGTGCTTCTTCTATTAGATTGCGCACTATATTCAGCCGCTCTTCAGTGCCCATAGAGACCCTCTTTTCGGCGACGTACGTTCCTATGCCGCGTCTTTTGTAGATGACGCCTTCGCGCTCCAGTTCCAAATAGGCGCGGACGACCGTGTTCGAATTGATTTGCTGGGCACTGGCCATGGCCCGCACCGAGGGCAACTCGTCGTCGGCTTTGAGGGTGCCGACGGCGATGTGGTACTTGATTTGCTTGCTTAGTTGCAGGTAGATCGGCATCCCTTCGGCTCTATCGAGACGCAAATTCAGCGCATCCCCTCCACGTGCGAGCTCAAGTTTAGTCATAAGTGTCTCTGTGTATTAATGGTTTACTGATCTAAATCATTAATACAGTGACGAAAGAGTCTTGTCAAGCCTTCTCCCCCTGCCTGCGGGCAGGCTCTGCATCTCTGATCAGGGGTAGGACAAAACAGCGTAACATCCGTTGCTAATTTAATTTATCAACTTCCTAAGTCTCATTCGCTACGGGGACAACGGCGTCCTATCGCACTAGAGAGGAAAGATTACGCCTCGGACTCTTTTCCATTATATTCTTTTCATAAAAAAGCTCTTTTTCGATAGCGAGCCTTGGGGCTACCAGCGCACCGAAAGGGCGGATCGGGCGAGAATCGTTTACTTAGAAACCGTTCGCACACAGCACAACTCTCAAGGTCAGTAGGCTATCTTCCTCTATGATCAACTTGACTGGTCAACTAGCTCAATAAGGGAGTCACGTCCATGAACTGGCTCGAAGTGTGCCAAAACAAGGCCCTGCAGGACCTACCCTTCAAGATCGAATTAAACGAATGGGGACACATCACCATGACGCCGGCCTCAAACAAACGCGGCCATGTCCAAGTCCTCATCGCCTTCACACTGATGCAGCAGAAAATAGCCGGGCGCGTGCTGACCGAGTGCTCGGTCCAGACCAGCCAAGGCGTTAAAGTCGCCGATGTAGCCTGGGGTTCGGACGCTTTCTTCGCCTGCCACGGGATGGATACGCCCTATCTCCAAGCACCGGAACTATGCGTCGAAATCCGCTCGCCCTCCAACTCCATTGGCGAGATGCTGGCTAAGAAGGATCTGTACTTGGCTCGGGGTGCCCAAGAGTTCTGGCTTGTCGACGAAGAAGGTCGTTTGAGCTTTTACTCCTATGGCGGCGAACAAGAACCATCGGCCCTGTTCGCCGACTTTCCTTCAGCTTTAGCCGTTCCAGAGTAACTGTGTAACCTTGCCTACGGCCTACTTAGAAACGACGATTCCGAGCTATTTGGCTGCTCGTCCTAGCCGGGACTTGGTCGTAGCCGCTCATCAGCAAAACGACGCTAGCAGGGGGTTGGTTAGGGCCTCTTATAATCAGAGGGGTATAACAATGGAAGCCGTACTGAATTTCCAGCCCGTTATTGAGCTGACCGAAGATCAATTCTTTGAATTTTGTCAACTCAATCGCGATGTGCGCATCGAGCGCAATGCAAAAGGAGAAATCCTAGTCATGCCACCGACGGGAGGAGTAACCGGCGATCGGAACGCGGAGCTTAACATGCAGTTGCGCTTATGGGCTAAGCAAGATGGCACCGGCGTGACCTTTGATTCCTCGACCGGATTTGTGCTACCGGACCGCTCCGTCCGCTCGCCAGATGGTGCGTGGGTTGCGCGTTGGCGGTACGATGCCCTGACGGAGGCGCAAAAGGACCGCTTTTTGCCGCTTTGTCCAGAATTCGTTATCGAACTTAAGTCTCCCTCGGATTACCTGCCCTCGTTGCAGCAAAAAATGGAAGCGTACATTGAAAACGGTACGCACCTCGGCTGGTTGATTGCGCCAGAGCAAAAGACTGTAGCAATCTACCGTCCGCAACGATCTGTTGAAGTACGGGAAAACCTCAATGCCCTGTCTGCCGCTCCTACCTTGCCGGGATTTGTATTGAATCTCAGCGAAATCTGGTAACGGTCGATGATGTCCGCCCTTGGATAGGCAGATAATAGATGCTCAACTTACTGCGTAGCCAATTTCTCGAATGGGGTCTCGGCCAGGACCTCAGTGAAGACCTCGCCGCACTGGTCGCCTTAGCTGTGGTGGCCTTCGTCGCCTTGCTCGCCCACCGTTTGGCCAGAGGACCGCTACTCCGAGGCTCCGCTGCCATCATTCACCGCACCGATTTTCCCTATGACGATGTCCTAATCGAGTGCCGGGTCTTGCACCGGCTGGCTCACTTAGTCCCCGGCCTCATCTT
The DNA here is from genome assembly GCA_026706505.1 of Gemmatimonadota bacterium. The sequence goes on along the minus strand of JAPOYQ010000492.1, from coordinate 14,277 downwards.
CTACCACCTAGGGCCAATGGCCTTAGAAGGCCACCCCGTTTCCGTCAAAATCATCCAGACCGCGGCGCATATTTATCTGGTGCTCTCCGGCTTACTAGCCATCGAGGCGTTGATAAGCGCGGGCGTCCGCATCTACAACAGCACTAGGACCTCGCACGAAATCTCCATCAAGGGGCCGGTGCAGTTCCTCAAGATCATCCTCTTTTTGCTCGGCAGCATCGTCGTCGTCGCAACCCTAATCGGCCAATCGCCGCTCTACTTGCTCGGCGGCCTGACGGCGATGACCGCGGTCCTGCTTTTGGTTTTCCGCGACTCGATCCTCGGGTTGGTCGCCGGCATCCAGATCTCGGTAAATCGCATGGTCGCCTATGGCGACTGGATTGAAATGCCCCAGTACGGAGCCGACGGCGACGTGATCGACATAACGCTGACGACGGTCAAGGTGCAAAACTGGGACAAGACCATCACCACCATTCCCACGTACGCGCTGATTGGCGAGTCGTTCAAAAACTGGCGCGGGATGCAGGAGTCGGGCGGGCGGCGGATCAAGCGGGCGATCTACCTCGATGTCAGCACCATCAAGTTTTGCAACGAGGAAATGCTCGCCCGCTTTGCCAAAATCCAGTACATCACCGCCCACATCGAGCGCAAGAAGCAAGAGCTAGCCGAATACAACAAGCTCAACCAGGTGGATCTCTCGCATCTGGTAAACGGCCGGCGCATGACCAACATCGGCACCTTCCGCGCCTATGTGCAGGCCTATCTGAAAAACCATCCGCAGATCAACCAAGAGATGACCTTTCTGGTGCGTCAGCTAGCGCCGACCTCCAAGGGGCTCCCCCTCGAAATTTACGTCTTTTGCAAAGACATCGTCTGGGCCAATTACGAGGCGATTCAGGCCGACATTTTCGACCACATCTTCGCCATTGTGCCCGCCTTTGATCTGCGGGTTTTTCAGGAGCCGACGGGGACGGACTTTCAGGCGCTGGGGGAATCGCAGTAAGAGGAACTGTGTTGCCGTCAGAAATTAAGGATATCGCTATGCCCACTGAAAACCTGCTCTACACCACCGTGTCCAGTTCCATCGGCGAGTTGCTCCTAGCCGGCGACCCCACGGGCCTGCGGCACATCCATTTCAAAAGCCGCGACTTTACCCCGCCGCCGAATTGGCAAGCTGTGGCTGCTCTACCCTACCCGGCCGCCGACCAGCTCGATTCCTACTTCGCCGGTCATCTACGCAGCTTCGATCTGCCGCTCCATCCTCAAGGAACGGCGTTTCAGCGCAAAGTCTGGGCCGCACTCTTGGAGATTCCCTACAGCGAGACGATCTCTTACTTGGAGCTAGCTCGCCGCATCGGCAACCCAAGCTCGGTCCGTGCCGTCGGTTTGGCCAACGGCAGGAACCCCTTGCCAATTGTCGTACCTTGTCACCGCGTCGTTGGCAGCAACGGCGCGCTAGTCGGCTACGCCGGAGGGCTGCCGATCAAAAGGGCGTTGCTCGCCCTCGAAGGTGCGCTTTCCCCTCAACTCGATCTCTTCTAAGGCTGGAGGTCTCATGTCCACGTATCGCATTGCTATCATCGGCACGGGTCGCGTCGGCTATCAGTTCAGTTTCTCCGACCTGCCCGACAATCACGCCGCCGCCGTTGTTCAATCTCCCTCTTGCGAGTTGGTCGCCGGCGTCAATCGGGGGCGCGAAAAGCTCGACGCTTTCGGCGAGCGCTTCGGCGTCGAGGCGCTCTACCACGACTATCGGCAAATGCTCGCCGAGGTCCAGCCCGACATCTGCATCGTCGCCACCCACCCCGAACTCCACGCCGAAATGGTCACCAGCTGCGCCCAAGCCGCCTCGACCCGAGCCATCATCTGCGAAAAGCCAATGGCCCTTTCGCTGGAGGAATGCGACCAAATGATCGCGGCCTGCCAAGCGGAGGACGTGCTCTTGCAGATCAACCACAACCGCCGTTGGCACTCCGAATGGGTCCTCGCCAAAACGCTCCTCGACGCGGGAGCTATCGGCGAGTTCAACCACATCTATTGCTACATGGATGGGGGCAAGCCGGCCCCCTGGTGGCGCAGCGAGAACGAAGGACCCTTACTGCACGATTTCACCCACTATTTCGACCTGATGGATCTCTACGCCGGCGAGGTGGATTGGCTGTGCGGCATGGCTGAGCAGCGCATGCGTCCCTGGGCGGTCGAGGATTTTTCGGCCGCTATGCTCAAGTTCAAAGGGGGGGGCACTGGGCTAATCTGCGGTGCCGAGCTGACGCAGTACAACGATAACGCCTTCGAGCTGCGCGGCTCAACCGGCCTGATCCGCATGGACCTCGAGCAGGTTCGCCTCTTTCAGTCCAAGGTCACGCTGTCTGAGCCCGACAGCGGCTTTGAGTGGAGCAGCCTCGAAGAAGTCGAAGTCGAACGGCCTGCCTCGGTCTCTACGTACGTCGCTGCACTATCCGAGTTGATCGACGCTTTGGAAGGCCGCGGCACCTTGCGCAGCGACGGCACCGTGGGCCGCCGCTCGTTGGAAATGGTCATGGCCATCTACCAGTCGCAGCTAGAGGGCAACCGTCCCGTTCACTTTCCGATCTCACTCGCCGAATCCGGCGTCGAGGCGCTGCGTCGGGCGGGGAATTTTAAGGAGCGAGTGTAGTCCGACCGCAGTACCTTGCGGCCGCGGCGTAACCTCCGCAGCCGTTCAGACAGGCAACGCGACCGCGCATCTTCACGCATAGCTGCGTTCGGAGAATAGACATGGCCAAAACCAAAACGCGGCCCAAGTACAAAAGTCGCGCCAGCAAGAAACTCCGCATCGCCTTCATCGGTGCCGGTGGCCGCGCCCTAATGGCCCACTATCCCTCACTGCGCGACATCCCCGAGGCCGAACTAGTCGCCGTCGCCGAACTCGACGAACAGCGCCTGCACAAAACCTGTGACCTCTACGACATCAAAGGCCGCTACAGCGCCTACCGCCAAATGCTCGAACGCGAAAAACCCGACGCGGTTTACGCCATCATGCCGCCGCACCACCTTTTCGACATCTGCGCCACCGTTATCGAACACGGCTGCCATCTCATTATCGAAAAACCCCCCGCCATTACCACCGAGCAAATCCGCCAGCTCGCCGCTTTAGCCCGCCGCCACAAAGTCCTGACCGGCGTCGCCTTCCAACGCCGTTTTGCCCCCGTCATTCGCCGCGGCAAAACGCTGTGCGAAAAACGCGGTACTGTGCACACCGCCCACGCCAGCTTCTACAAAAACTGGGTCGGTGGCGCTCCCTACTATCGCGGAGCGTTGGACATGCTTACCTGCGATGGCATCCACGCCGTCGACACCTTGCGCTACCTGTGCGGCGGCGAAGTTGAATCCGTCGCTAGCGACTCGCGCCGCCTCGACGCCGACCACTGGAATGTCCATTTAGCCCTAGTCCGTTTCAGCAGCGGGGCCACCGGACTCTTGCTCAACAACTTCATGGCTGGTCGGCGGATATTCAGTGTCGAGATCCACTCTCCCGGCATCTCCTTCTTCGGCGATCCCGAAGAAGGCGGCCAGCTCTACGCCGACAACAAGACCGAGCCTATCGACGAATTGGACCCCTCCGTCTTGGCAGGCAGCGCAGAGGACTATCGAGCCTTCGGGCCCTACGATATCAACCGCCACTTCGTGGATTGCATGTTAAAGGGAAAAGATCCCGAAACGAATTTCGACGACGCGACCAAGACCATGGAATTGGTCGACGCAATCTATCACTCGCAGATTTGAGCAGCGCTGTCAGAATGGATCAAAACTCTTGCTGGTATGGCGTCACTCGGCGACGCACCGTCCATCCCTATACGCCAACACCGGCGCGTTGGGCACTGAGCAGTCCGAAGCTAACCCATAGCGCTCGTTCATCTCAGCTTCAAAGGCGTTATACGCTGTCAGCCGCTCGGCTAGTGCCGTCGAATCGGTTGACGAGGCGGAGTAAATTACGTACTCCCAAGGGCCGCCGCAGGGCTTGGAGCCCAAGCCCGAGTAGCGACAGTCCGCAATGGACGCGCCCGCAGCGTCGCCGATGAGCGCGTCGATTTCTCGTCGCATTTCCGCTAGCTGTGTACGGTCGCCTTCCTCGGTCCGCTGGTCTCCATTGTTGTCTCCAACAACAGAGTCCGAGTCGCCACAAGCAAGGAGGGAAACGGCGATCCATGCCGCCGCAATCAAGTATCGCATAGTCTTCCTCTCCGTTAAAAGAGAGCCATAGCCTGCACTGTGAGAACACCTAACCTGCTGCACGGTTCCCCCACCGCGTCGCGATAACTGCATCCATGAAAATCTGCCCTAGGTGAAACACAATACAAGGTATTGCTAGCAACCCCTTCTGCTCGGGCGAGACTGCCGAATCCGGCAAAAATCCCAGCACCGTCATCGCCACCGGCAAGGTCTTTTGGCTGGCCATCAGCACAACGGTCTTGCGCGCCGCCGCTTCGAGCTGCAAAAGCACGCAAGCGCCGCCGTTGAGCAGCAGGTAGAGTGCGTGGATTGCCAATCCAGACACTACCAGAATCAACAAGCTCGCAGGTTCTATCTGGGCTAGCCGCCCGGAAGACTCGCTGAATTTCATCCACGGAATCGAGATCAGCGCTGCATTGCTGGCCAAAGTCAACTGCGAGCGTTGGGCGTCGATCCAATCGACGGCGAAGCGCCGCAGGTACTTGCCGACGCCCAAGGGCAGCAATATCGAAAGACAGAGTTTGGCGAACAGATCGCTAGCCGAAAGTTCGACCTGGCCTAGGGAACTCAGCAGATGCGCCAACACGAAGGGCACCGTGAAGATACCGGCGATATTGGTCAGCACCGTCAGAAGCAAGGCCAAGGCGACGTTGCCTCGGGCCTGCGCCGTCAGCGCCACGCCCGAAGTCAGGGTCGTCGGCATGCAGCAGAACAAGGCCAGACCGAATTGGAAGGCAGGCTCCATCGGGAGCTGGAACGCGATCGCGGCCCCTATAAAGGGCGTGGCGAAGAGAATCGAAACACACCCCCAAGACGTCGCCTTCCACGCGGAGAGGGCGGCGTGGACTTCGTCGGTCTTCAGCATCAGCCCCGACAAGAAAAAGATGAGGCCAACCGCGACGTACTGCGTGGGCAGTTCGGCCATGTAGAGGCCTGGACGGGGAAAGAAGAAACCCACCACGGCCACGACCAACAAACCAACGGGCAGAAATTGTCGCAGAAGGAAACCTAGCATTGTTCGCTCAAAAAAAGGCCGGACGACGTCCGGCCTGATAGATAGAAGCTATGTCCTCTCAGAATCTACTCGCTCTCTGCTAGGGCAACCATGGGGTAGCCATAACAGGCCGCAGAGATTTCACGCTTTCACGTCGCCATTGCTAGACTCTAGGGCATCTTCGCGGAACATCTGGAGGAACCCATTGGCCGCAGGTTTTTCCGAAAACAACACGCGCAGAAAATGGACCAGCCGCAGCCGCGCTTCCGTGCTGATTAGGTGTTCGACCTTACAGGCGTCGATCATCGCGTCGTCCTCATCCATACCGAGGGCATCTTTGAGGAACCGCTGTACGACCAAGCGCGTTTCCTCGACCTCCTGCACCACTTTCAAGCCCTGTTCGGTAAGTTCGAGGAAGCGATTGAGATCCTCTTGCACATAGCCGCGCTCCTTGAGGTGCTTCATGGCTGTCGAGACGCTGCCTTTGGTTATGCTCAGATGCTTGGCGACATCCGAGACGCGGGCGTAGCCGTGCGCCTCGCGCAGTTCGTGGACCGCCATCAGGTGATGGGCCGCACTGTGGCTTAGTTCGTTTTCTTCGTAAGCTCTCCAGACTTCCTCAAACATACATTTCGCCTTTCCGTCTCTGCCTAAGGCGCAGGGCCTCGTATTGAATCATTGGCCGAGCTTGCGTAACAAATCCACACAGCGATTGGAGTAGCCCCATTCGTTGTCGTACCATCCGAGGACCTTGACCATATTTCCTTCGAGAACATTAGTCGACAGCGCGTCGAAAATACACGAGTGCGGGTTGCCTATGATGTCGGCCAAGACCAGAGGCTCCTCGGAGTACTCGAGAATGCCAGCCAGCGAATTGGCCGCAGCGGCTTGGAACGCCGCATTGATTTCTTCGGCATTCACTTCGCTTTTGAGTTCGGCGGTAAAGTCGGTCAACGAACCGTCGGGAGTTGGCACGCGGATGGCCAAGCCGTCGAGCTTGCCGTCGAGCTCGGGTAGCACCTCACCTACTGCGGCCGCAGCCCCCGTAGTTGTCGGTACCATCGATGCCGCCGCCGAGCGCGCCCGCCGCATATCGCTGTGCGGGGCGTCGAGTAGGCGTTGGTCACCGGTGTACGAGTGAATCGTATTCATCATGCCTTTGACGAGGCCGAACTTTTCGTGTAGGACTTTGGCCATTGGGGCTAAACAGTTGGTCGTACACGAAGCATTGGAAATGATTTCGTGGTCCACTTGGATAGCCCCTTCGTTGACGCCCATTACCACAGTTATGTCCGCGCCCTTGGCCGGAGCGGAAATAACGACCTTTTTGGCCCCAGCGCCGATGTGGGCGCGCGCCTTGCCGGCCTCGGTAAAAAATCCCGTCGCCTCCAACACGACTTCAACCCCTAAATCGCTCCAAGGCAAGTCGGAGGGGTCGCGTTCGGCCAAGATGCGGATCGCCTTGCCATCGACGACCAAGTCGTCGCCAGCAACCTCTATCTCACCGGCGAAGCGGCCATGGGTGGAATCGTATTTGAGCAGGTGGGCAAGTGTTTTGGCGTCGGTTAGATCATTGATGGCTTTGATCTCGAGCCCACCTTGCGCGACGGCAGCCCTGAATACCAAGCGGCCGATTCGACCAAAGCCATTAATAGCAACAGGTAATTCTCCCATTTTCCAGTGCGTTCCTTCTTGTAAACGGTAGTGGATATAGGGATGTGAGAAAAGTCAACCGCTCATCGCTGCGGGCTATACGACTATCCAAGGGGGTGATGAACGGAACTTTACAGCCCGATGTAAAAACTTATATTGCACAGTTGCGGGAAGCGGGCAAGGCGGGCAAATCGGACTTGATTCTCAATTCTCAATTTTTTGTGTTGTAAGAAGCTAATGAATAAACCCGGCCTCAGCAAGAGCACTACCGCTGGTCGAAATGCGCGCTGGCGGGCCAAGCTGAAGGGCGGGGAGGACAATCAAAGAACAGAGAAGCGATGCAAGAGGAAGGCATAGCCTTGGAAAACGCGCTGCTGTACATCGATGAACAGCAGCGGACCTACATCGAACAACTGAAATCCTTTATCCGCATCTCCAGCGTCAGTGCTGGAGCCGATGACGATACAGGCGATGGCCTCGCCCAAGCGGCCGATTTCCTCGTCGGCCAATTCGACCAAATGGGGTTTGAGGTCGAGAAGGTCCAAGTGAGGCCCGATACCAATCCCTTGGTTCTCGCTCGCAGCCCCGCGTTCTCGCAGGACCGACCCACCGTCTTGATCTATGGTCATTACGATGTCCAAGGAGTGGACAATCCGCGCTCGGCTTGGGAGGTGGATCCCTTTGCCGCCGAGGAGCAGGACGGCTTCCTAATCGCCCGGGGGGCCAGCGACAATAAGGGTCCTTGTTTCGCGCATCTGAAGGCGACCGAGGTCGTCTTCGCCAATGGAAATCAGCTTCCGTTCAATCTGGTCTTCCTGATCGAAGGCGAGGAGGAATGCGGTAGCGCTGCGTTGAGCCAGTTTGTGGCCGAAGGCGGGCTTGATGAATTTGCTCCGGTGCTCTGTACAGTGATTTCCGATACCAGCATGTACGGGCCGAACCAGCCCTCGCTGACTGTGGGTCTGCGCGGTATTGTCTATACCGAGGTCGAGGTTTTTGGGCCGGTGCAGGACGTGCATTCCGGCCTTTTCGGCGGCATTGTCCACAATCCCAATCAACTTCTCGTCAACGCCTTGTCCGGCCTCATCGACGCCGAAGGACGCATCACTGTGCCCGGTTTCTACGAGGGGGTGCAGCCGCTCTCGGCCCGCGAAAAAAGCCTCTACGCCGCCCTCGCGGTTGACGAGGAGGCCTATTGCCGCACCTTGGGCGTGCCCTCGCTGGTGGGAGAGCAGGAGTACTCCACCCTCGAAAGGCGCTGGACTCGTCCCACCCTCGACATCAACCTCCTCAGCGGCGGCAGGCGCCGCA
>JAPOYQ010000492.1:0-6071 GCA_026706505.1 Gemmatimonadota bacterium | reverse complement strand
CGAAAGGCGCTGGACTCGTCCCACCCTCGACATCAACCTCCTCAGCGGCGGCAGTCCGCGCACCGTCATCCCGGCCGTCGCCCGAGCTGCCATCTCCTGCCGATTAGCGCCCGACCAAGATCCCGAGCACATCCAAGCTGCCCTCGAAGGACACATCCGCGCTCGTCTGCCCGCAGGCACGCGCGTCGAGTTCAAAAACCAACATTGCTCACCAGCTTACTACTTGGACCTAGACCATCCATTAGTCGAGCCTGCGCTCGCGGCCATGCGCAAGGGATTCGAGGTCGAGCCGGTGTTTACCCGCGAGGGCGGCTCCATCCCCATCGTCGTCGATTTTGCCGCCGCGACAGGGGCACCGGTCCTGCTCATCGGCCTGGGGCAAATCACCGACAATTGGCACGGCCCCAACGAGCGCTTTTCCATGCGCGACTTTCACCGCGGCATCCGCACTTCGGCCGCGCTCTTATGCGAGTTGGCGCAAGTATCTCAGCGCGCAACCTAGTTTCGCACCCTGCACAAGACGAGGAATCACCCGTGTCTCTTTCTCACGACCAAATAACCCATTTCAAAAACCACGGCTACACCGCGGTGCCCGATTTTTTTTACTCTCTCGAAGTCCGAGCCGTACCAGCCGAAGTCGAACGCTTCAAACGCGAGGGCCTAGTCCGCAATGTCGCCACCGAGGGCGACGGCGAGACTCCCTCCACCACCAAGGTCAACTTGCAACTGATTCCCCTGTACGACAAAAGCGACCTCATTCGCGCTTTGCCCTTTGACGAAAAAGTCACCGTCGCCGTCTCACAACTCATCGGCACGCCCTTCATCCTGCACCTAGATCAGATGTTTCTCAAGCCGGCCGGGCACGGCATCGGCACGGACTGGCATCAAGACAATGCCTATTTCAAAATAGACGACCCTTTAAAAGGCACTGCCATGTGGGTTGCTGTTCACGACGCAACCATTGAGAATGGCACCATCCACGTCGTGCACGATTCCTTCAAGGAGGAATACCCGCACGACCGCGATCCCTACTCCGATCACCACATCCACTGCCAAGTACCCGAAGAGCGCGCCGTGCCCATTGAGCTCAAGGCCGGTGGCGTCGTTTTCTTCTGCTACGGCACCGCCCACGCTACTAAGGCAAATACCACCAATCGCGAGCGCGCCGGACTTGCCTTCCACTTCCTGCACACCGCCTGCGTCGATCGCGCTAACCTCATCGGCCAAAAACGCGGCCAGCCCACCTTGGTGGGGCCGGAAGCCACGGGAGGCCAAGCCGAATACGGCGTGCGCGTCGCTGGAACTTGGGAACGGGAAATCGAGCGTGTCCTCGAGGGAGCAACCAACTAATGCCGCACATCAAACCCGACGACCTGCGCCAGATAGGGTACCAGCTTTTCGAGACGGCCGGCTGTCCTCCCGCAAGCGCCCGCGCCGTGACCGACCACTTAGTCGAGTCCTCTCTCTACGGACACGACTCGCACGGCAGCCTGCGCCTCTACGAATACGTCCAACAAATCCAAGAAGGCATCTTTGATCCCAAGGGCCAGCCCTCTATTGTCAGCGAAAGACCCTGCACAGTGGTCGTTGATGGCGGCGGCACTATGGGCCAGATCGGCGGGACCTTCGCCACCCAGTTGGCCATCGACAAGGCCACCCAGTACGGGATCGCTACCGCCACGCTGCGCAACTGCGGGCATGTTGGCCGGGTGGGGGCCTATCCGCTACAGGTCGCCCGCCAAGGCATGATCGGTCTAGCATTGTGCATCGCAGGTCATCTCGGGCGCCTGATTGCTCCCTACGTTGGGATCGACGTCAAGCTCAGCACCACTCCCATATCCTGCGCCGCCCCTCGGCGCAATGCCGACCCGCTTTTGGTCGATATGACCACCTCGGTCTGCGCCGAGGGCAAGGTCCGCGTCGCCCACAACCGGGGAGAACAGCTACCCGAGGGGCGGATTATCGACCACGATGGCAACCCCTCTACCGATCCAGAGGCATTTGTCGGCGATCCACCCGGTGCAATCCTGCCTTTCGGCGGCCCGGTGGCCTATAAGGGATACTGCTTGAGTATGATAGTAGAGATTCTAGGCGGGGCCCTCAGCGGTCAGGGCTGTGCCAACGGCGAGACCGTCATGCAGAGCAACGGGCTGCACCTGACGGTTTACAACATTGAGCACTTCGTCGAAATGGACTACTACTTCGACGAACTCGAAAGCCTAATCCGCCATGTATCCACCAGCCGCGTCGATCCGCACATCGGCGAGATACAACTGCCCGGCGACCCTGAATACCGCACAGGACACCAGCGCCAAGAAGAGGGTATTCCCATTGACGACACGACTTGGGGTCACATCGCTGAGGCCGCACGGAGCCTGGGGCTGGACCCTCAAGCTTGGTCGCAATAAGGCCGCTCGCCAGCCTGGGGCAACCTCAGAATGACGCCTCCACGTTCTCGGCCGCTAGGTCGACTTCGGCGACGAAGATGTCGGCAGGCCCGGTCTTGAAGTGCGACAGCTCGTAGCCGGGCGGGGGCGCGTCTCGCCGGAGAGCCCCCCACCGCTCCATGTGAGGGAGGTGCCTCTTCTCGCCCTCGACCACGCCGCTCAGATAGGCGTGCTGCGAGTAGTAGCTGATGATCAGCTGGTCCGCCTCGAGCGAGAGAAGACCCGGATAGGCCGCGTCCCCGTCGCTCGGCAGCGCGAACACCGGCGTCACTCCATCCCGACCCAGCAGGAAGATCCCAGTGTTGCCCGCGGGCGAGTGCTGCGGAATCCAGGGTGCGGTGGGGTCGCGGCGCCCGGCCGCGTACACCTTCCCTCCCGATTCGCACAGCGCCGGACAGTGGATCAGCGTCTTGAGGTCCACGCATGACCACTCCTTGTAGGGGGGGATGGAAGTGTAGAGGAGCGAATGCTGGTCGGGCTCCCTCGTCCGGGATACGCACCACATCTCTCCGTCCGGTCGGAAGATGACGTCCGCTTCGTTGAATCGCGGCGTCGTGCGGTGGTCGAGCTCGCGGGCTTCCTGCAGCTCCTGCGGGGTTGCGCCCTCACCATCGGGAATCCTGGAAACGAACGTCCAGTTGCGGCCGTCTTGGCTGGAAAGGAACTCACCCCCCTTTTCGGCACAGTAGAAGACCCCGTCGTGTACCCTCACGCGCCACAGCCAGTAGTTTCTGTCGAGTATTCCCGTCGGTGCCGACCAACTGTAGCCGTCGCCCGAAACGAAGACGTAAGAGTAGATTACCTGCCGCTTCCGTCCGGCGATCGGTTCATATCTGCTGTCGGCGCAGAACACGAACAGCTCATCGTCGGTAGCCGCGAGCTTCGCGTCCCTCGCGTCGTTGGGCGTCCTGAAGACGGCGACCTCGTCCCAGCGTCTCAAGTCCGCCGATCTCAGCAGAACGATGACGCCGTCAGGCGCTGTGTGTGCCGAAGTCCGATCATAGACCAGCCAGAAGGTGTCCCGCCAGAAGCAGAGGTCGGAACACATATTGTGCCAACCGTCCCGGACAACGGTGCGATTAGATAGAACCTGAGCCATCAGAGCACGCCCTATTGGTTATGAGTGAAATATCAGAGGAGGATGCTTGCCAAGTTAGGCTTTTCGGGCCTAAATTTAGGACAAAAATCAGATAAAGAAATCAAAATAAGAAATTAAGCGCCTGATACGAGTTATGCCTCAAAACCATGAGAAAAACGGCGCGCTTGGAACGGCGCGCTTGGAGTACATTTTTACACCATTTTGGTCGGTCGCGACGCACCACCAGCCACTCCCCCGATGACGGCACCTCCGCAGGGGGACCGACAGCAGGCGCGGGATCTGCTGGGGATTCCTCTGCGAGGCATCCTTATCGGGGCGGTGCTGGCTCTGGTGCTCAACATTTGCGATACCTACGCGACCAATGCGATCCAAGGTTCCTACCTGACCCTCAACTTCAGCACCCCGGCCGCCCTCTTCTTATTTTTCTTCCTCGTCCTAGCCAGCGCCGCAGTCGGCCTCCTCCACCGATGGCTGGCGCTGACCCGGGCAGAGCTGATCACCATCTACATCATGCTGGTGGTGGCTTGCTGCATCCCTGGCATGGGCTTCACCCAGTTCATGATCCCCTGCCTCCTCGGGTCGACCTACTACGCCACGCCCGAGAACAACTGGGATTACCTCTACAATCAATACATCCCCCAGTGGATGATCCCGCGCGGCGAAAACGTGGCCCGCTACTTCTTTGAGGGGCTGCCCGAGGGGGCCTCGATCCCCTGGGGCGCTTGGGTCGTGCCGCTGAGCCTGTGGTTCGGCTTCTTTCTCGCCCTCGCCTTCGCGATGATCTGTGCGATGGTCATTATGCGCAAGCAGTGGGTCGACAACGAGAAGCTCAGCTACGCGCTGGTACAGGTGCCGATGGAGATGATGCGGCAGGAGGGCGGTGGTGCCGTGGGCCGCTCGTTCTTCACCAACAAGACCATGTGGCTGGGCTTCGCCGTCTCCTTCCTGTTGTTGAGCGTCAACGGCGTACACTCCTACTTTCCGGAGTTTCCCCGCTTCGAGCGCGCCGTGGGCGTGCCCTTGTTCGGCAACACCTGGCTTAGCTTCTGGTTCAGCCCACCCTGGACCGGGTTCTTCTATTTCGTCAACCTCGACATCTCGGCCTCGATCTGGGTCTTCTACGTCCTCGTCAGGCTGCAGCGCGGCATCTTCAACACGCTCGGCGTGCAGAGCACGCAGCGGATCGATTTCTACTCCGAAGATCCCTTCCTAGCCCACCAAGGTCTCGGGGCGATGATCGCCTTCGTCGTCGTCGGGCTGTGGGTGGCGCGTCGGCACCTGCGCGATGTGGTGGCGAAGGCCGTCGTCGGGCTGCGGGAAATCGATGACAGCGGCGAGATCCTCTCCTACCGGCAGGCGTTTTTCGGGCTGCTCGCCGGCCTGCTGACCGTCGCCGTCTGGCTGTCGGCGATCGGCCTGCCCTTCCCGGTGGCGGTGCTGTTCGTCTTCGGCGCCATGATCCTGTTCATGGCGCTGACGCGGGTGGTCGCCGAGGGCGGCATCCCAGCCATGCGTCCGCCCCTGATGACCTCGACCTTCGCGATCTCCGCGGTCGGCACCTCCTCCATCGGCACCCAAGGCTTGGTGGCGCTCGGCTTCTCCTACGGCTGGCACGCCGAGGTCCGCTCCTTCGTGATGGCCTCGGTCGCCAACGGACTGAAGATGAGCGAAATGATCCGCGGCCAGAAGCGCCGGCTGTTCTGGGCCATTGTCTTGGCCATCTTAGTCAGCCTGGCGGGTTCCTCCTACGTCACCCTAGTCATGGCGTACGAGTACGGCGGCATCAACCTCAACCCCCTGTTCTTCTCCTGGCAGTCCACCCACTTCGGCCCCATGGACATGGCCCCGCGCATCGCCGCCGAACCCGAAGGCCCGCGCTGGGACGCCTATCAGTTCATGGGCATCGGGGCGGGCGTGATGGCGGCGCTCATGTGGGCGCGCCACCACTTCCTGTGGTGGCCCCTGAACCCCCTCGGATTCACGATCGCCGCCAATTGGAAGACGGGCCACATCTTCTGCAGCGCCCTGCTGGCTTGGTTCCTGAAGCTGGTGATCCTGCGCTACGGCGGCGTGCGCCTCTACCGCAACCTGCGGCCCTTCTTCCTGGGCCTGATCCTAGGCGAAATCGTCGGGGCCGGGGTATTCCTGGTGATCGACTACGTTACCGGCACTACGGGCAGCTTCCTGACTCAGATCTGAAGGCGGTCGCGTCCCGGCCAAGCAGCGCAGGGAGACTAGGAACAGGACGATGAGAGGAGTACCATGGCCCGTTGCCCGGAGAGACGTTTTGGCTGTGATTAGCGCCGACGCAGATGGTCGGCAGAGTGGTCCGCAATACAGAAAGGGAACCGGAGATGGCCAAGAGAAAGAGATCGAAGACGAAGAGAAAGACCGCCGGCAGCACCCCGACGGGCGTCATCGAGCTGGGCAACCGGCGCGAGCTGTTCATCGACGACTACCTGATCGAGCGGCTTTCTAACGTCGAGCTGCTCCTGCAGAAGCCAGTGCCGCGGAACGTGGCGATC
>JAPOYQ010000218.1:1299-2146 GCA_026706505.1 Gemmatimonadota bacterium | reverse complement strand
CTTTTCTAAGTAGCGCGGCGGTGGCTCGTCGGAGCGCATCGGCTCCATGATGATACAGGCCAATTCGCCGGCGTGCTCTTCAAGCAGAGCGGTGAGTTCATCGACATCGCCATAGGTAAAAGGCAGAGCCGTGCCCTCCAAACAGCGAGGCACGCCAATCGGCTCAATGCCATTGAAGAGATGAGTGGCTAGCCGCTCGGCCCCGATGTTGGCGGCCTGGTACCAGTCGTGCCAGCCGTGGTACCCGCAAAACAGCACCTTGTCGCGGCCGGTAACCCCGCGCGCGATCCGCACCGCAATGGTGCAGGCCTCGCCCCCACCCTTACAGTAGCGCACCATTTCCGCCGAGGGTACGATCCGCACCAACTCCTCGGCCAACTCCACGGCCGACTCTTGGACGATGCTGTAGATCGTCCCCCGGTCGATTTGGGCGCGGACGGCAGCGTCGACCACCTCGTCGGCATAGCCCAAGATCACCGGCCCCACGGCGCTGGTCCAATCGATGTATTCGTTGCCATCTACATCCCAGATGCGGCAGCCTTTGGCGCGCTCAGCGTAGATGGGACTGACGCCGAGCGCGGCCCGGGTCGGGCGGCGGCTGATGAGCTGGGTGGTACCGGGGACAAGCGCTTTGGCGCGCTCGTAGATTTGCAATGAGCGGCGCACCGAGTGGTCTCGCATGACACAGGCTCCTTCTACCGCCCACTGCGGAGCGGATTCTCGCGTGAAAAAGGTGTTTGGGGCGCGTTGTCCACGCGCAGCCAAGAGCGATACGGCGAGCCGCCCTCCCCGGCACTGGCAAAGTCGCACAGGCGCAGCTTGCTACCGTCTGCGGCGACAACATCCA
>JAPOYQ010000218.1:0-1289 GCA_026706505.1 Gemmatimonadota bacterium | reverse complement strand
CTCGGCCTTCACCAAATTCCCCCGCAGGCCCACCGCGTCGAGTGCTGGCACCTCGTCCGGGTCCACGGCGTTGAGCCGGCGGTCGTAGGTCAAAAGCACCGGCCCTCTAAAAATCGAAACCTTATCGCAGCACTCCCTTTCGCCCTGCCAGTAGTGCATGGACATGTCCAGTTCGAGATCGATGATATCGCCAGGCTGCCAGTACCTAGCCAGCGTTAGGTATGTCCCAGCGCGTACTTTTCTGACGACCGCGCCATTTACCCGTACCTTAGTCCGCTGTGACCAGTAGGGCACCCGCAATTTGAGCGCGAACTCCGCCGCTTGGGAGGGATCGACGCGGATGCCCACGCGCCCGCGGCGGGGATACTCCGTCTCCTCGGTTAGCGCCACGGTCAAGCCACGCCGCAACCCTACCTGCATCCGGCTCGGGCCATACCAATTGAGCACCAGTCCCTCCGCGTCGCGCATCAGCGCCCAGTCTGAGACCATGCCCAACCCGCGCGGCCCATTGACGCTACAACAATTCAACTCCGGGCTGCCTTCGCGCGCCTGGAAGACGATGTCGTGGGCACTCGCCTTGCGCACTCCGTCCATGGGCGTGTTGTACGTAACCCAGCGACCGCTCGCCGAATGCAGCCCGAGGATAGAGTTGAGCATCGACAGCTCGATCTCGTCGGCTGCGATCGAACTGCCGGTTAGCTTGAGCATCTCCACGCTCGCGGCCACCCAAGCGATGGTGCAGCAAGTCTCGATAGCGCCTTGGTGATAGGGATTGCCTTGGGCGGCCTCACCCGAGGAAAAGCCGCCGTTGTTGTGCCGATCGAGTTCGACAATGCTCCACCAGATCTGCTCGAAAGCCTGGCGGTAGCGTTCCTCGCCAGTGATCCAGTACAACTCGGCCAAGGCCATGATCGGATGGAGGCTTTCCCAGCGCGGCTTGGGCGTTGCAAAGAACGGCTGACCGGCCAAGGCTTGGTTGAGGTAGTCGCCCGCCAGCGGCTGCTCGTCCGCGTCCAGCGCGGCGAACTCATCGACCCATTGCAAGGCCAGATCTAAATAGCGCTCTTTGCCGGTCTGGCGGTGGAGGATGCACAGAACGTGGACCGGAGCCATGTTCATCTCCGTACTGCCGGTATCGACCAACCGGCGGCGCGGCTTGCCCATAAACTTCCGGCAGAACAGCTCGGCCATGGACTCAACGCAGCGCAAT
This sequence comes from Gemmatimonadota bacterium, assembly GCA_026706505.1. The sequence goes on along the minus strand of JAPOYQ010000218.1, from coordinate 79 downwards.
ACCTGCGCGTCGCGGCTTTCCTCGTGCCAGAGCAGCAAGCCCAGCATGGCGTGATAATGCCCCCAAGCATCCCAAGTGG
>JAPOYQ010000334.1 GCA_026706505.1 Gemmatimonadota bacterium | reverse complement strand
GCGCCAGCGAACAGCAGGTGTTCGTCAGCGGACAGTAGGGGTTGGTGATTTGCGCATGGGCATCTAGATACGATGCTTCGCTACGCTCAGCATGACACAGGGAAGCAGCAAACCAGCACTTGTCAAAAGGATTAATCTAGTCGGTGTGCCTAACAATGACCACCGCACCGGGAAAGTGAATCTGGCTCTCTTCGACCTCGTCCAGAATTGGAATCGCGATGAGCAAATCGCTTCGGGTGGCTGTGGCCTTGGCATCCACGCGCTGGTAGGATACGACATTAATCGAGACCGTTTGCCACGGCCCCGACTGTTCGTCAGAGACGGATGGGGAAGAAGGTGCGGGTCTTGTGAGCAGGAGAGGACAAAAAGGGAGAGGAGACTGAGGCACTGCCCATAAAAAAGGCTCCTATGAAAGTGCGGTCGAATCATAGAGTGCTTATAACTATAACTATCAGGACATAAGTTACTCCTTTGACCGCATGGGGAAGCCTGTCAACCTTTTACGTCCCTCTGTTCTTCTGACGCTCAAGGGGTTTCATCCGTTTCACAGGGATGTGGGCCCCGCCTTGATATTGTTATAAACCCCTACTACGTTTCATCCGTTTCACAGGGACGTGGGCCTTCTGCAATAGAGCTATAGGGATCGAACAGACAGGGAATCTGGACGCTGATCGGTTGGTGCCAGCTGTGGTCCTGGGATAGGCGAGGAGTTGGTCGAGAAATCGCCGGTACAAGACCGGAGACGCGAACTGCGGAACTGGTAACTAGGTCAAGCCGAAGCGAGGCGAAGAGCTTGGGCGGTCGCCACCTCGCCAAGCATTTTAGACTTGTCAATATAGCTACGTCTAATTATAGCTACATGGAATAAGCACTGTAGAAATCAGCACCCAGACAAAGGCCCCGGCGATGCGGCAACATCGACGAGGCCACACATAGCCCACCCCAGACAGAGAAGAACAAGCCATGCTGAACTGTAAGGTAGCCTCCTCCGCGATGAACTGCAAGTCGCGAAGCCGACTGCTTGGCCGCTAGCCAATGTCGAGCAGCCCAAGCCGTTATCAGCGCGAAATTCGCCTCCACACCCGCCACATCGTCGAGCTACGCGGTGAAGGACTAGCCGACGCCGCAGCCACGATGTCTCCTGAGCAGTTCCCCTGCGCCTGCGTCCGGGAGATGGACCACGGAGGAGAGCACACCATGCAGCAGTATATCTCCTTACAACCCATCTCCAACCCCACACCCGTGCCCGTATCCATCAACCTGACCCGATTGATGCAGGCCAGCATCGCGCCTAACACGGCGAAGGCATACGGCACTGCTCTCGGCAAACTGGCCGAACACCTGAACGGGCAGTCGCCCACCGACGCGGTGCTGGCCGACTACCTAGCCCGTTTACATGCCCGAGGATTGGCCCCGGCCTCTGTCGCCTTAGTGGTTCAAGCCGTCCGCTTTTGGGAAAAGCTAGAAGGGCGCCTGTCGAGTGTCGGCCCGTTGACGACCCGCACTCTAGCCGGGATCCGCCGCGAAGGTCGAGACCGCGGCCGCGGCCAAGTAACTGGATTAACCCGCGAAACAGTCAAACGCATGGCCCATAACGCTGCCAAGACCGACACCTTGGCCGGATTGAGAAACGCCGCCCTGCTGCGTGTAATGAGCGACGCCCTGTTGCGGATCGGCGAAGCCGTAGCCATCGACTGCGAGCACATCACGACCGACGACGCGAGCGGACGACTTGCGATTCACCGAAGTAAGACCGACCAGGAGGGGAAAGGTGTGAGCCTCTACTTGACTGTCCACACCGTCGAGGCGATCCGCCAGCTACAGGCCCGTGCCGGCTACACAACAGGCCCCCTGTTTCGCCGGATGTTGAAGGGCGACCACATGAGTAACGACCGCTTGACAGTGGACGGTGCTCGGCTAGCCATCAAAGCATCCGCCAAGCAGATCGGTATCGAGGGAGTAAGCGGCCACAGCCTTCGCATTGGAACGGCCCAAGAGCTTGTCCAACGCGGCGCTAGCTTGGTCGAGTTGCAGAACGCCGGTCGCTGGACCGATAGCCAGATGCCTGCCCACTACACCCGCAAGCAGACCGCCGGCAAGGGAGCTGTGGCCCGCTTGCTGGGAGATGACTAAGGGATTTTGACCCGTGCC
>JAPOYQ010000256.1 GCA_026706505.1 Gemmatimonadota bacterium | reverse complement strand
TTTCAACCTGATGGTGGCGCACTATAGGGAAACAACGGGCACGGTGCTCGATGAAGGGGGCAAACTCGCCATTGCCGCTTTCGGCGAGAATCCATTGGGTCTAGGGGACTTCCAATCGTGGATTCTGTTCTTTATGGGATTCCTCTTTGCGATTATTAGCTTTATCGATGGCATCCTGTGGGATGATCGCTATCCGGGTTACGCAAAGTCTGCGCGCGTATTCGCGGAGGCCGACGACGCATACAACGAATTCTATCAAGCCTGCCTAAAGGGATTGAAGAAAACGTCGGATGAGGCGGTGCAGGCGTTGGAGAACATCAAGCAAAACATTTTGCTCGCGGGGCGACAACACGACTCTATCATCGACGACCACCGACGCCTTATCAAATCGTTCGACGACCATCTAGATCACCTAGAACACGCGGGAAACCACTTGCTCAAGCTCTACCGGGATACCAACCGGGCGATGCGAGACGGCGAAGCGCCAGCGCGCTTCAAGAAGCCCTGGAGCATAGTGAGGACGCCAATAGACACCAGCTTGCCGAAAGCCATGCTGACGCGCGAGGAGATATTGAAGATCACCAGCGCGGCGGAGATAAAAATTGATAATGGCGTGAATGAACTGCACAATCACTACGATATGGGCAGCGAGGAATTGAGACCGTTGGCCCCGCATCGGAGGCAGCCGGATAGCCCGAGGGGCGATCAGGACGAAGATTAATGAGTGTAGGTAAGCTATCGAATAAAACGATAGCAGGCGGTGCGATGATCGCGGGGGTCATCGCGATCTTGCTCGTTGTTGTGGTGCTGAAGCCGCCTTCAGTCGAGCGCGATCCAAAGACCCTGTGCCGGTCGGAGGGCCCCTCGGCGATTACGGCGATCTTGCTCGATCGCACGGATTCGTTCATGCCCACCACCAAATCCGATCTGGAGACCCGGATCTGGAACTTGCTCGATGAGATCGAGGAAAATCACGAGATCAGTCTTTTTGCGGTGGACCCTGAGCATGGCGGGGCCCTCGACCCGATTATCAAGGTTTGTAGCCCCGGCGACCCGAAAAACGTCGATCATCTCACGCAATCCGAAGCGATCATTCGGCGCAACTGGCAGCAGAAATTTCGCGCTCCTTTAGAAGAGGAACTTAGAAAGCTGCTTACCAATAAAGAGGCGAAATCGTCGCCGATCATGGAGTCGGTGCAGTCGGTTGCCATAAAGCATTTCCAGAGCACCAAGCGGCGCGATGTGCCGCGTCGTCTCATCGTCGTTTCAGATCTCCTGCAGAACAGCGACGCGATTTCGTTCTACAAGGATGAGCCGGATTTCCAGCGCTTCCACGGCAGCCCTCAAGCCCGATGGCTAAACCCAGATCTGCGGGGCGTCGAGATTGAGCTATGGCTCATTCAGCGGAAGCAACGGCAGCAGGGAGACGGGGAAGCCGTGTTGCAATTCTTCCGCTCTTGGCTTGCGGAACACGGAGGCCGAGTCCGCGCGTCCGTGCGAACTTCGGGGATAAACGACTGACGAGAACCGCCCCTGTGCCCCTGCTCAGCGCTCCAACCACGTCGGCAAGCGAATTTCAGCAGACTGGTGCCAAGCCGTCAGGTAAAGCGAGGCCGTAAAGCGCACGGAGGTGCGGGCCAAATCTAAGGTCAAAGCGCGCACGCGGGCGTCGTTCTCGTCTTCCCAATGGCCCCACAGTGCGTACACTTCTTCCACCCGCCAGTTGCTTTTCTTGATCTGGCCAGTGATGGCCTTCATCAGCGAATCAAAGGCCTCAACGTCCTGCTCGGCCGCCAACTCCTCGGGCGCAAAGCCGAGCCGCTCCACGGATGAATCTACCTGTTCGTGAATGCCCTTGCCGATAACCGTGCCGTCCGTTTGCTTCTTGCCGTCGAAGTCTAGGGTCGTGTGCAGGGGCTGACAGATGTCTTGGGCATAGTGGGCGAGCATGCCCGCATAGACGAGGCACTTTTGTTGAATCGCCTCGTTCTCCGGCCACTGGCGATGCTCGGCAAAGGCCACGGTTAGCCGCTCGGTCCACTCGGCGATGGCGTACGGGGCCATCCCAACCCGTGGCGGGTCTAGCTGTAGCTCGAAGCACAGGGTGATGAAGTCAAAGCGCTTCGCCGGAATTGCGCGTCCTCCAAGGTACTCCAGATCGAAATAGTGCTCTCCGTGCTCGGCGTGGCTCAGCAAAGGAGTGCGGCGATTCTTAAACAGATCTGGATCGAAGACCGTATGGCTGGGAATGTCGCCGCCTTGGCGGAAGAAAGCTGGCATTTCCTCCGGTAGGACCAGCACCGCCGCCTCGGTTAGAATTCCGTGCCCATCTCCCCACCAAGCCTGAGCCGGAACGGCCACTAAGCTGGCGACCACTGCAAGCCATGTTGCGCGGATTGTTCTCATTAGGTTTGCGTCCTTTCTTTGTGCAAATTAAACGAAGGTTCCTAAGCAGCCGCCAACAACCCTTAACCGCGAGGATCTCCATGAAACTCTCGCTCTCGGTCCGCGTGGCCGAAAAGTTCCACGCCAAGCGCGAAGCCAATATGACGCTCGAGCAATTGGCCGCCCTCGCCATCGACCACGGGTACAGCGGGCTGTGTATGCGCGCCTCGCAAGTGGGCGTCCACAGCTCGCCAGAGACGGTTGCCGCTGCGCGCGCCCTGCTCGACCGCTACTCGCTGGCCGTCTCCATGCTCACCGGCGACTTTCCCATCCCCGAAAACTCCGACCAAGGGCCGGATGCCCTCCGCAATATAACGCCCTATCTCGATCTGGCCGAACAGCTCGGCGCTCCGCTGCTGCGCGTCTGTCTGAAAAAGGACGAAGATATCGCTTGGGCGCGCCGGGCCGCGGATGAAGCTGCCGAGCGCGCCCTGCGCCTAGCTCACCAGTGCCACACTCGCAGTCTCTTCGAGGAAATCGACCGCTCGCTGCAAGTTTTGGCGAGCATTGGCCGCGCCAATTTCGGCCTGATCTACGAACCAGCCAACCTAGAGCTATGCGGCCAGCCTTATGGGCTGAATACCATCCACCGCTTCGCGCCGCACCTATTCAATGTGTATCTGCAAAATCACGTCTTGACCGCTGATGGTCCAGACGCGCTTGAGACGTGGTGCCGCGGCGAGGTGCGGTTTCGCCAGATCCCCCTGTGGGAAGAAGAGGGGATTAGCTTCCCGCCGCTGATGGATGCGCTGCACGCGGTCGGTTACGAGGGCTATGTGACGGTTCATCAGGCCTCAGCCGACCTGGGTACTGAAGCTGCGGTCTGCGAAAGCGCCCGCTATCTCAAGCGGCTGGTGGCGGCCAATTGACGATGGCTATGCGTACCTTGATATTTAAATGCTTGTTCGCAAACCCTTTCACAAGTAGGAAAAAGGAGAACCATCATGGCTGTCCGACTCGGCGACGAAGCTCCGGATTTCAGCGCGGAAACCACCGCGGGCCCCATCAATTTTCACGAATGGCTCGGCGATTCTTGGGGGGTGCTCTTTTCCCATCCCGCCGACTTTACCCCGGTCTGCACCACGGAGTTAGGTGTAGTGGCCAACATCGAAGAGGAGTTCAAAAAGCGCGGCGTCAAGATCATCGCCTTGAGCGTCAACTCGGTTGACGATCACGAGGGCTGGATCGACGACATCAACGAGACCCAAAACGCCAATCTCGCCTTCCCGATGATCGCCGATCCCGAACGCAAGGTCTCCGAGCTCTACGACATGATCCACCCCAACGCGCTCGACAATATGACAGTGCGCTCGGTGTTCGTCATCGGCCCGGACAAAAAGGTCAAGCTGACGCTGACGTACCCGGCTTCGACCGGCCGCAATTTCGACGAGATTTTGCGCGTGATTGACTCGCTGCAACTGACGGCCAATTACTCGGTCGCTACCCCGGCCAATTGGCAAGATGGCGAAGACTGCATCGTGGTCCCGGCCCTTTCGGACGAGGAAGCCACTGAGAAATTCCCCCAGGGCTTTACGGCGGTTAAGCCCTACTTGCGCGTCACGCCGCAGCCCAATAAGTAAGCGATATGAATTTAACTAGGCTGGTTGGGGCAGGTGCGTTGGCTGCGCTTATGTGGTGTGCGGCGGCCAACGCGGAATCCCTGACTGTGGTGTCTTGGGGTGGTTCGTATGCGCGCGCCTGCGTAAAAGGTTATCACGAGGCGTTTACGGAAGAGACGGGCATTGAAGTTCGCCTAGAAGACTACAACGGCGGCCTCGCCCAATTGCGCGCCCAAGTGGATGCGGGGGCCGTGCATTGGGACGTGATCGATATGGAACTCGCCGATGCCATGACCGGCTGCGACGAGGGCCTCCTCGAAGTACTGGACTTTGAGCTGCCCCCCGGGGCGAATGGCGAATCGCCCGAGGACGACTTTTACCCGGAAGCTATGGGCGAATGTGGCGTCGGCACGCTGTTTTACTCAACCGTCTATGCGTACCGCACGGACCGTTTTAAGGAGCGCAAACCAGAGACCATCGCAGATTTTTTCGACCTTGAGACGTTTCCGGGCCGGCGCGGGATGCGGCGCGTACCACTCGTAAACTTGGAGTTTGCCTTGATGGCCGACGGGGTGCCTCGGGACGAGGTGTACGCCACCCTCGACACGCCCGAAGGAGTCAGTCGCGCATTCCGCAAGCTCGATACCATCAAGGATCAGGTGGTTTGGTGGGAGGCGGGCGCGCAGCCGCCGCAGATGCTCGCCGATGGCGAGGTAGTGATGACCACGGCGTACAACGGGCGCATATTCAACGCGCAGGTCTTGGAAAAGCAGCCGTTTACGATCGTCTGGGACGGCCAGGTGCTGGACACGGGCCAGCTCGTCATCGCGGCTGGTGCGCCGAACTTGGAGGCCGCGCGCAAGTTTCTCGCCTTTGCGGCGCGGCCGTCGTCCATGGCCGGTGTAGGCCGCTACATCTCCTATGCGCCAGCGCGTCGCTCGGGCATGGACCTGATCTCGGTCCACGCCGAGACTGGCGAGGAAATGGCTCCGCACATGCCCACGTACCCAGCCAATGCGGCGGGCGCGCTACGCAACGACTGGCGCTGGTGGAGCGACAATATGGATGAGATGAACGAGCGCTTCAGCGCTTGGCTGGCGCGCTAGCAGCGGGAAAGGTTGTTCGACAGCGGGCCGGGGCATCTTTGCCTCGGCCCGTTTTTTTATAGTTCGGCGAAAATGGCCTCTAGGTCAGCCGTTTTCTTCCACTTGGCGAATTCTTTGTCCATCTTGGGCGACCACTTGCGATCCACTTCCCCGGGGGTGTAGCGGCCGTCGGCAATGCTCTTCTTCCCCCAATAGTCGCGCAGGCGGGTATTTTCGGAGGACTCCACGACCTCGCGGGCGTATTGCGGCGGCACAAAAATCACGCCCGTGGGGGTTGCTAGCACGATATCGCCTGGCATACAGGTCGCCTCACCCACCCGCACCGGACCGTTGATCTCGGCCATGGTCACCTCGCCGATTGCCGAGGGATGCAGCCCCTTGCAGAGCACGTTGATCGGCAGTTGGCGCACGCGGTGGTCGTCGCGGATGCCGCCATCGACGATCAGGCCCGTACCACCGGTGTTGGTCGCGATTGCCGTGCCGAGATTGTCGCCGATAAAGGTCCCGCGCAGCACCTTGCCGAACAGATCGACGACCAATACGTCGTTGGCGACCAAAGTGTCGATGACCCAGCTATTCTGGCCGCCGATTCGACCGTGCCGCTCGCCTTCGGCATTCACGACGTCGTTGAAATCGGGCCGGTGCGGGATATAGCGGGCCGTCACCGCGCGGCCGACTAGCACGCGGCTTGGATGCAGGTTGATCCAGTCGCCTTCGAACTGGAACGCATGTCCCTTGCCCATCAGCACTCCCCAGGCTTCCTCGACGGTCACCCACTTCATTCGCTCAACGATATCGTCGTCGACTTTGGGCCGCCCGTCGCGATAGCGCGGGCCTGTGTACGCGCTCGTTATGTTCTTTATTTTGCTAGGTGCGTTGAGTTCAAACGCCATGGTTCACCCCTCCAAAGAAATAAAAAAATGGCCGCGCATCCTTTGCGGACCGCGACCAAGCTAATACATCTCGTCCGAGCGTCAACCCGGCGGAATGGTGGAACGGGGCTAAAAGGGCAGATCGTCGTGGTTGGGGCTGGCCGCAGGGGTAGCGGCGAGTTCATGGCCGTTGCCGTTGACCTCAGCGGCCTCGGCAGCCTCGGCGGTCCGCTCTGCGCCGAGCATTTTCATGGTGCTGGCGACGATTTCGGTGGTCTGGCGCTTCTGGCCCTGCTGATCTTCCCAAGAGCGCGTTTGCAACTTGCCCTCGATGTAGACCTTGCTACCCTTTTTTAGGTACTGACCAGCGATTTCGGCGAGGCGCCTCCACAAGACGATGCGGTGCCACTCGGTGCGCTCTTGGCGCTGCCCGTCCTTGTCGTTCCACGACTCGCTGGTGGCCAAGCTGAAGTTGGCGACCTGAGCGCCGCTGGGGGTAAAGCGCGTCTCGGGATCAGACCCTAAGTTGCCGATGAGTAAAACCTTGTTGAGACTCGACATATTACTGCTCCTTTCGGTTGGGCAGGCTGAGATGATCCTGCTTCCACTCGCTGCGCTGACGGCGCTTGCGCGCTTGGGGCGTCTCGATGCCGTAGCGGCGACAGAGGCGGCTGAAGCTGCCCGGGGCAATGCCCAAGGCCGAACCGGCGTCGTGGTTGCTGGCATAGATTCGCGCGGCGCGTTCGATGCGATCTTTGGCGATAGGCGGCATGAAGTTTCTCCTTTTGTGCCAGTTAGGTGATATAGCGGAAAACGGGAAAGCTCCAGACGACGAAGATTGCTCCTGTACACATCGGCCCCAGCCGACCAACTTGGCGCTGGGTGCGTTTGTTTTTGCTCAGCTCGCGCAAGGCGTGAAATGCAAAAATCGGGTTCATTGCTCTGTTCTCCTATGGCCAGCGGCTATTAGTTGAGAAGCGGCTTCACCGCGAATACAAAGAGGCTGACGAGGGCGTACATCAGGCCCTGGCTGATGATCTCGCGTCGCATGTGGTTTTGCTCCTGGCGATGAGGTTTTTGGTGCTCGGTTTTCCAACGCAAAAAAGGCCCTTTTTCACTTCGATTACCTGCACAAAAAGATAGTAAACATTTGTATATAAGTCAAGAAATTTGCCCCCTTTTTTCGCTCCCTTTTACGGGGTTTTTCCCATCTGGCCAAAAAACAATAACTTATTGATATAAAAAAACTTTTTCAGTTTAATAAATTTCTGTTAAGGTACAATGAAACAAAGGATATTCCGGTCTGCAAACGCGGGAGTGTCGCGCAGTGCTTCGTTTGTTAGATTATGGGCACTAATGGCACAACGGCTATGAGCCTACGAGAAAGGAGAAAAGCCATGAGTACGGTACTCGTCCACATTGGCGTCCGAGCCACGGACCTTGAAAAAACCATTCGCTTTTGGCGCGACGGCCTCGGCCTGCCCGTGGTCTCGACCCACGGGAGTTGCTATGACCTCAGCGACGGCCACCACAACTTCCGGGTCTTCCAGCACAACGGCCCGGACCGCCCGGCCCACGTCAGCGGGATGCTCGACTACCTCCACATCGGCGTGCGGGTGCCCGACCTCGAAGAGACTGGTCGCCGCCTGTTGGACATGGGCTACGAGATTTTTTCCGATGGTCTGGGAGGCAAAGAGCCGATCGATGTCCACAATATCCAAGAAGGAGCCTTCAAGGTCGAAGACCCAGACGGTATTACCGTGGACGTGACGGCTAGCGATGATCAATGGCCCGGTGCGGTCCTCAAATAGCCCGACTACATCTCAATCCTTACCCCGAATCGAGAGGATCTAATGCCAGCCAAGAAGACCAACGTCATTCTCTTCGGCATCGACAGCCTGCGCGCCGATCACATGAGCTGTTATGGCTACCACCGCCAAACCACGCCCCATATCGACCGCTTTGCCGCCGATGCCGTGCTCTTTGAAAAGAACTACTCGGCCCACATTCCCACGACTTCGGCCTACGCCTCCATGCTCACCGGCCTCGACTGCTTCGGCACTAGCGTCGTGGCCCTGCGCCATCGCGGCGGCTTGCCCAAAAAGATTCGCACCCTGCCCGAGATCCTGCGCCGAAACGGCTACAACACTTCGTGCGTGGGATTCTCGGGCAACCCCAGTTCGCGCGGCTTTAACCGCTATTTGGACTACCCAGGTTGGGGATCCTTTGCCGAAGGCCGCAGCCCCAAGGCCGAAAACCTCAATCAAGTCGCCATTCCCGAACTGGAGCGGCTGGCGCGCTCGAAGAAGCCCTTCTTTCTCTTCTTGCGCCACATGGATCCGCACGCTCCCTATCTGCCGCCGGCCCCCTTTGAGCGGATGTTTTACAGCGGCAATGAATTCGACCCTAAAAACAAGAGCATGGAGCCGGTGTTTAGTTTCAAGCCCTTCTGCGATTTCTTCGCCGACTGGATGCCGCCCGGGGTGCGCGACCGCCACTACGTCGATGCCCAATACGACGGTGCCATCGCCTATATGGACGCCTGCATCCAGCGCATCCTCACCCGCGTTGAAGAGCTGGGTTTGGGCGATAATACCTTAATCGTCATCAACGGCGACCACGGCGAAACTCTGTACGAGCACGAGTGCTGGTACGACCACCACGGCATGTATGAAAACACGCTGTACGTGCCGCTGATCATCCGCCTGCCCGGCAAGTTGCCTGCGGGCAAGCGCGTCGCGGGCACCACGCTGCACCAAGACTTGGTGCCCACCGTGCTCAAGCTGCTCAACATTCGTACGGACATCGCATTCGACGGCCAGTCGCTGCTGCCGCTGATTGCGGGCCAAAGGGCCTCCAACTATTCGGATTTTTACATCACAGAATGCACTTGGATGCGCAAGCACGGCTGGCGCACCCCGGAGTGGAAGCTGATGGTCGCGCTAGAGCCGGACTTCCACTTCAAGCCCGAAGTCGAACTCTACAACTTGGTCGCCGATCCGCTGGAGTTGAAAAACTTGGCCAAAAAAGAGCCGGGGATCGTCGCCACGCTGAAGGAGCGGATGGAGGCGTGGATCGCCAAGCGCGAGCGGGAAACGGGCGCGATTAACCCGATGTACACCAATTTGCAATGGCACGGCGCGAAGACGCACGAGGGGCCGTTTGAGACTTCGCAACAGGCGTACGATACCTTGCACATTGGTTCGTTGGGGGCGGCAGATAAATTGCAGGCGGGTAATAAAAAGAAATAGTAGCAGCACCATGCGTTCTTGTGCAGGTTGCGCCCGCTCCCATATTGTCTAGGAGTGGGCGCAACTTATAGAGAAGAGTTACTATGACCACACAACCACAAAACCGCGCCTTCACGGTCGGCGAATACTACCGCATGGCCGAGGCGGACATCCTTACCGAGAAGGACCGAGTTGAGCTTATCGCCGGGCAGATCGTCGCCATGAGCCCCATTGGCAGCCGCCACGCCGCTTGTGTAAAACGCCTCAACTTGTTGATAGGAAAAATGGTCGGGGATTCCATGTTGATCGGCGTCCAAGACTCCATTGCCCTCGACGCGTACTCGGCCCCCGAACCCGACATAGTGCTACTCCGTCCCCGCGCCGACTTCTACGCAGAGGCCCATCCGTCGGCGGCCGATGTGCTGCTGGCCGTCGAAGTCGCCGATACGTCGGCCGACTACGACCGCGAGGTCAAGCTGCCCCTCTACACTCAAGCTGGCCTTCCCGAAGTGTGGCTGATCGACCTGCAAAAAGGCCGCATCGAAGTGTACGCCCGGCCCCAAGGCGGCGCGTACCAACAGCGCGTCGAAGTCACAGCCGACGCGACTCTCACCTCGCCGACGATCCCCCAGCTCTCCTTGGCCGCCGCTGATTTGTTAGGCTGACGTTACATCCCCTCCGTCCACGCCCAATCCAGCCACGGGACCAGCGCCTCAATGTCGCTGGTTTCCACAGTGCCTCCTCCCCAGATCCGCAGGCCGGGAGGTGCGGCGCGGTAGCCGTTGATGTCGTAGGCGACGCCCTCGTCCTCCAGCGTGGTGACGAGCGCTTTGACCTTTGCCCGCTGGTCGTCCTCGGTTAAACCGGCAAACTGCGCATCGGCGATCCGCAGGCAAATCGACGTACTAGAGCGAATCTCCCGCCGCGCGGGCAAAAACGCGATCCACTCGCTTGCGGCTTCCCACTGCTCCAGCACCGCGAGGTTGGCCTGCGTGCGCCGCACGAGTTCGGGCAGGCCACCGATGCTTTCGGCCCAGCGTAGCCCGTCGAGCGCGTCTTCCACGCACAGCAGAGAAGGTGTGTTGATGGTGTCGCCTTTGAACAGGGCCTCGTTGAGTTGACCGCCTTGAGTCATGCGGAAGAGTTTGGGCAAGGGCCAAGGCGGCGTGAAGCTGAGGAGCTGCTCGACCGCGCGCGGGCTGAGGCTGAGCATGCCGTGCGCGGCCTCGCCGCCCATGACCTTTTGCCAAGAGTAGGTTACTACGTCGAGCTTTTCCCAGGGCAGGTCCATGGCGAAGATCGCGGACGTCGCGTCGCAGATGGTCAGGCCCTCGCGGTCGGCGGCGATCCACTCGCCGTCGGGCACCTTGACCCCGGAGGTCGTGCCGTTCCATGCGAAGACTACGTCGCGGTCGCAGTCGATCAAGGACAGGTCGGGTAGCTCTCCGAAGTCCGCGTCGAAGACGCGCACATCTTCTAGGCGTAAATGTTGGGTGATGTCCGTCTCCCAACCCTTGCTGAAGCTCTCCCAGGACAGCACATCAACGCCGCGGATGCCTAGCATGGACCACAGGCACATCTCTACGGCACCCGTATCCGAACCCGGCACTACGGCCATGCGGTAATCGGCCGGTACGCCCAGCAGCGCACGCGATCGCTCGATGACTTCTTGCAGCTTGGCTCGCCCGACTGCGGCGCGGTGCGAGCGTCCCACGGCCGCGTCTTTTAGGGCCGCGAGATTCCACCCGGGCCGCTTGGCGCAAGGGCCGGAGGAAAAACAAGGATTTTGCGGTTTGACCGTCGGTCGAGGCATCTATTCGGTCCGCGCCAGCATCCCGCCATCTACGGTCAACGAAGTTCCGGTGATGAAGGACGCTTCGTCCGAAGCGAGAAACAGCACGGCGTTGGCGATGTCCTCGCCCGTGCCCAAGCGCTGGGCCGGCACCATCTGGGCGTAGCGCACGCGCTCTTCCTCCGGCACTTGTAGATCGTCCCACAGGGGTGTCAAGATCGCGCCGGGGAGTACCGCACAGACGCGGATATCTGGCCCGTAGTCAATGGCGAGGGTTCGCGTCAGGCCCAAAACTCCGGCCTTGGCTGCGTCGTAGGCCGTGGCCGTGGCAAAGCTGACCAGCGAATGCACCGAGCCGGTGTTGATAATCACCCCGCCCCCGGTCTTGCGCATGACTGGGATGCCGTATTTGGCGGCGAGGAAAATCGCCTTTAGGCCGATGTTTAAGGTGCCGTCCCAATCCTTTTCGTCGAGTTCAGTCGCCGGACCGTGGCGGAACCATATTGCGTTGTTGTGGACGATGTCCACGCGGCCAAAGGCTTCTTCGGTGCGCTCAAACATCTCGATGACTTGGGCGGACTCGCCCACGTCGGTGCGGACGAAAATGGCTTTGCCGCCGTCGGCCTTGATTTTATCAACGACCTGCTGGCCGCCGTCGGCGTTGACATCTGCCACGCAGACGGACGCTCCTTCGCGCGCCAGAACTTGCGCGGTGACTTCCCCAATTCCGGAAGCCGCACCCGTTACAATGGCCGCCTTACCGGCGACCCGACCCTTGTTCATAGTTAGTCTCCTGTGTCAGAAGTTGGATATGTTGTCTGTAAATCACGTCTGTTCTGAACTGAGCTCTTCTTTGGGAATGTCGATTCGTGCGCTCATGGCGTTATTCCTGAAAACATTGTGTGATTTCTTTATTGACGTTGCTCATGGTCTATTTCGTAAATCAACTTTTCACCCCAACTCACGACTGTTTCGGCGAGACCAAGAACCTGCCGATATTCTTCGTCATCGACGGGCTCACTATTCCTAGGATATCGAGATTCAACAGCATAGTCTGTCAGGATTGAACTTTCTTCTACCTCTTGAGGGACATCGACACCTTCGGGTAAGAGATCGAGCAATGTTCTGATATTGTGCGTTCTAGGGAAATCAATTTCAAGAAATATCAAAGCGGCTTTCAGTGTCTTTTCAGCAGCTTGCTGGGCATGGAAACAGAGATTCTCCAGCAAGACACCTTCCGGTTTTTCTATGCGGGCGAGCTCCAAGTCGCTCTTGGCGTAACGAAGCCAATCTTCAGCACTACCTGGAATGGGAGATTCAGAGTCCATAAATCTCTATGCCTTCCTTTAAGGCGCTTTTATAGATCAAACCTCTATTATCCTTGTGCTTTTCCAAATCTTGCGGGGTTGCTACTACGATATCAAAGGGTACGCCCAAACCCGTAATTTCCCGATACAGCTTCTGCGCCGTTCTCCGTCGGTGAACACCCTCGGGCATGACTACGAGCAGATCGATGTCGCTATGCTCTCCTGCGTCTCCTCTGGCGGCTGAGCCAAAAAGGATTATTTGTAGAGGGTTTACGCTTTTCACAATGTCGCCGACTAATTTATCTATGACTGTACAAGCCGTTTTATCTTTTTCCCCAGCGGGGCTTCGACGGTCGGGTCCAGCAGCCGCTTCTTCAAAGACGTTGCTCATGATATATCCCTTCTATCTCTCTGCGCCGACGATGGCTTTCAGTTGCTCAATGAGCGGCGGCAAGTTGTTCAGATTTGTCTTGCCGGGCAAAGCGACTGCTTCTTTGGCGTAGATGAGCATATCCACGAGGCTTATCCGATCATCACGCCTGCTCATACTGCACCTCTGCCGAACTAAGTATTTCCTCTCGACGCAGCCAGTTGCGGCTGCTTTCGACGCCCTTGAAAGTGTGCAAGTCCACTTGCCGACCGAGTATCTTCGACAGTTCGTCCTGCATGGTGATGAACTCCAGTCCTGGCGTCTGGTCCGGTTCAAACTCCACGAGTACATCTACATCGCTCTCGGGCGTGAAGTCATCGCGCAGAACCGAGCCGAACAGGGCCATGCGCCGGATGTGGTTGCGCTGACAGAAGGCGGCGATCTCTTCTTTTGGGATGTCGATTCTCGTGCTCAGGGGGACTCTCGACTTTCTATGTATAGTCTGTATCCGTTTTCATCGCTCGACTTCTCGGTCGTCAGGATTCTCCGAGAGCATTTTCATCAAGCTCCGTATCATTTCGTTAAACATTTCCTTGAGTTCCTTCATATCTCGGCCCGTATATTCTTCTTTATAGCTTTGATGATTGATAGAAAAATTCCAGACGCAACCATTTGGGTCTGCTTCATTTTTAATACTCAAAGTATAATCTCTCTGTCTTCCTTGAAATTCCTTAAGAATATATATAAACTCAGAAGAAATATAGGTCGCGTTTTCAGGCCAATCTTCATAATTATCTCTTGGTAAATAAAAAGCAGAAACTTGATTATTAGCTTCTGTGACAGAAGAAATAATAACTGTGGTATTTCGTCTAAACAATTTGGAAAACTGTTCGAGTTTCTCTTGAAAATATAAAGAAAATGGATACAGTACTTGGAACGCATATTCTCTCGCTTCGATCGTGTCACCCGTGCTCTTTTGCAAAGAACTTTTGAAAAGCGCGATTTCTTTATCTATATCCTCCACATCTTCAATCTCTTCGCCGCGGGCGGCTTTCAGATGTAGATTCAGGGTATATTCACAACAATTTGCAATGTAAGCGATAAACTCTGTTAAGTCTTCGCTCTTATCGGCCTGCTCTAACGTTTGGATGTATTGCTCTCTATCCTCTATGGGTATAATAGCCACTGTGTAACCGTGCTTTATTAATATCATATTCATCAGAAGCCGTGCCATGCGCCCGTTCCCATCGTCAAAAGGATGAATGCGGACAAAGCGGTAGTGAAATGTAGCAGCGATGACAATGGGATGTTCGTCTTCGCTCTCGTTCTTTCTGTACCAGTCGATAAGATCGCTCATCACCGGCTTCACCTGTTCCGGTGGTGTATAGAAGTATATCTCGCCGGTAGAGGTTCGCACGTTATTGGGCTGTGTTTTGTATTCTCCAATGGAGATGAGCCGTTTCGTGGGCTGTCCTTCTGGCGTTATCGCGTCGATTTCATAAGGTTCCTTTAACAACACTTTATGGAGATTGCGGATGAAGACCTCGTTGAGGTCTTCGTTTCTTTTAACCGCATCCTCTATCGCCTTTGCCGCCTCATCATGCCCCTTGATGTCTAGATAGTCGCGTATCGGCTTTCCGTGGGCAGTGAGTCCATGGAGGATTAGGCTTCTCGTTTCTCCGAGAGTCAGGCTGTTGCCTTCTATGGCATTGGAGTGATAATTCGAATCAAGCCTAAGCTTTTGTTCTATTCGTCCCACGACGTCAGCAGGCAATGGACGCAATTTGTCCAGTTCCCTTTTCAACCGATCAATTTCTTCAATGATCGTTGACCCAGTAGAAGCGTTGATGTTGCTCATTTTTTCCTCATTTCCGCGAACATTCGTCGCTTGAACACGGCTTCAGCGCCGGTAGTCGTCGAATTGCAATGCTTGCTGTACGGCAGCATATATAATACTACCGAATGGCCTCTCACACGTGCAATTGCAAGTCAAACACGAGTTCCATATTGGCCCACCACTCACCCTCTTTGGCCTCGGGCACCTGCTGCTGAAAGGTTCGCATCAGCTCGTCCCATTCCTTCGCTTTGGGATTCTGCTCGACGTAGCGCGGGAAGTCGCGGGCTGGATCAAACTCGTCGGTGGCGGTCATGTACATGAACATCCGCTGGCCCAAGAGAAAAATTTTCATGTCGGTGATGCCGACCTCGCCTAGGCCCTGAAGCGGCTCGGGCCAAGGATCGGCGTGGTATGCCTTGTACTGGGCGATCAGTTCGGGATCGTCCTTCAACTCAATGGTTAGGCCAAAGTGCTGCATTGTGTTTCTCCTTGGTTTTCAGCGCGATAGGCTGCGGCCAAAAGCGACACGGGATGGACGACGTCCACGGCGGCTTGTGCGCGGCGGACGCCGTACTGGAGTTGGATGGCGCAGCCCGTGTTGCCCGTGGCCACTGCGGTCGCGCCGGTCGCGCACACGTGCGCCATTTTGCGGTCGAGTAGCTGCATGGACAGCTCGGGCTGGGTGATGTTGTAGATGCCGGCGCTGCCGCAGCACCAGTCGGCTTCCACCAGTGGCACGAGTTCCAAATTGGGCACGGCTTGGAGTACCTCTTGCGGGGCTGTTGAAACCCGCTGCCCGTGCTTGAGGTGGCACGACTCGTGGTAGGCGACTTGTTGTAAAGGCATTGCGGCGCGGGGCTGGCGCAAGCCGATGTCGGCGAGCCACTCGTGGACGTCCTTTACTTTTGCGCTCCACACAGCGGCCCGCTCCGCATAGGTGGAGTCGTCGGCTAGCAAGCGGTCGTAGTGCTTGCAGTGCAAGCCGCAGCCGCCGGCGTTGACGACGATTGCGTCTAGGTTTTCAGCGTCAAAGGCGTCGATGTTGAGCCGCGCTTGCTGCCGCGCCTGTTCGACTGCGCCGTTGTGCGCGTGCAGCGAACCGCAACACGCTTGGCTTTCCGGCAGCAGCACTTGGCAGCCGTTGTGCTGCAAGACGCATATGGTATCGGCGTTTACCTCGGCAAAGGATATGTCTTGGACGCAGCCGGCCAACAGCGCGACTCGGTAGCGCGGTGTGGGCGGATTGGACTGCTGCAAACTTTGGCGATACAACTGGTCGGTAAAGCGCGGGGAAATCTGCGGTGCCAGCGGCTCCAGATTCCCCAAGCCAAAGGGCAGCAGTCTGAGGAGGTCGCTGCGGCGCGCTAGCGTTTGCAGGCCACTGCGCTGGAATGAGCGCAGCAAGCGCGCCGCTGCCCGCAAGCGCGTCTGTTTGGCAAAGAGCCAGCCGAGAATCCAACGGCGCACAAAATTCCGCACGGTGCCGTCGAGCAAGCCCTGCCGCTCCACTTCGGCGCGGGCATTTTCAAATAGCGCGGCGTAATCCACGCCAGCCGGACACGCGGTCTGACAGGCGAGGCAGCCGAGGCAGAAGTACATTTCTTCGGCAAAGGTCTTACTCGCCGCCAATTCGCCATCGGCGATGGCCCGCATCATGGCGATTCGCCCCCTCGGCGAAGAGCGCTCGTGCAGGGTCGCGTCGTACGTCGGGCAGGTCGGCAGGCACATGCCGCAATGCATGCACTGCTGGAGAACCGAGTAATCCAAGTCTCGGAGCAAGTTCAGGCCGTCGTCGCTCAATCGAACATGTTCCCTGGGTTTAAAATGCCCTTGGGGTCGAAGGAGGTCTTGACCCGCTTGAGAATTTCCAGCCCCACCGGCCCAAGTTGCCCGGGCAAGTAGGGCTTTTTGGCCAAGCCGACTCCGTGCTCGCCCGTGATGGTCCCACCCAATTCCACGGCGTGGGCAAAAACCTCGGCCATGGCTTTTTCGACGCGGGCCATTTCCTCGGCATCGCGCTCGTCGCACAGGAAGGTGGGATGCAGGTTGCCGTCGCCGAAGTGGCCGAAGGTCCCCACCCGCACTTGGTGCCGCTGGCCGACCTCCTGTACGTAGGCGACCATGGTGGCTAGCTCGCTGCGCGGCACGGTGACGTCTTCTAGCACGACCGTCGGTGCTAATCGCGCCAGCGCGCTAAAGGCCGTGCGCCGGGCCGCGGCGAGTTGCTGGGCTTCTTCTTCTGAGTCAGCCAGCCGCACCGAGCGGGCACCGCCCTCGCGAGCAATGGCCTCGATTTGGGCGGCCTGCTCGGCGACCTGCGCTGGGTGCCCATCGACTTCCATTAGCAGCACGGCCTCGCAATCCGTCGGCAGGCCAATGTTGGCATGGGCTTCTACGCATTCGATAGTAGTGCGGTCGAGGAATTCGAGGGTACAGGGGATGATTTTGTGCGCGATAATCGCCGAGACCGTGGCCGCGGCCTGCGTCATCTCGTCGTAGAGGCCGAGCAGGGTCTTCTTGCTCGCGGGTGCTGGGACTAGTTTCAGCGTGATCTTGGTAATGACGCCGAGCATCCCCTCGGAGCCGATGAAAAGGTCCTTGAGCGTGAATCCGGCCACGTCCTTGACGCATTTGTTGCCGGTATCTAAAACTTGCCCGTCGGCTAGGACCACCTCCAGCCCCATCACGTAGTCGCGCGTCACGCCGTATTTTAATCCGCGCAGCCCGCCGGAATTGTTGGCCACATTGCCGCCGATAGTCGAGATTTTGATAGAGCCGGGATCTGGGGGGTAAAACAGGCCAGCGGCTTGGGCCGCGTCGGCGATTTGTTGAGTGAGGACTCCCGGCTGGACGACTATGGCTAGGTTGGCCGCGTCTAGCTCTAGGATCTGGTTGAGCCGGACCAAGCAAAGCGCCACCCCCCCTTGCGAGGGCACCGATCCTCCGGCCAATCCAGTGCCCGAGCCGCGCGGCACCACGGGCACCCCGCGCTGGTTGCACAGGGCCAAGAGCTGGGCAACCTCTTCCCGACTCTCAGGCAACGCCACGCACGCGGGTCGCTGGTGCAGCAGGGCGGTCCCATCGAAGGCATAGACGCTGCAATCCTCGTCCGAGGTCAACAGTTGGTCTGGGTGCAGGAAGGCGCTGAGATCGCTTATCAGGGCGGCGTGATCCATCACGGTGTGCCCTTTTACACACTAGGATGCCCCAGTCGCTGCAACTCGTCGGGCAGGTGCTCGGTGCGGTTGAGATATCTGATAAGCGTGGTGCCGGGCGCGAGCTCAATGCGAGTAATCGCCGTGTTCTCGTGCCCGTAATAGGAGCCGTCGTCCATTGCTTGGTTGCCCAAGGCCGAAAGCAGCAGGCTCATAAAGCCGCCGTGGGTCACGAAGCCGATGCGCGTATTCTCCCCCGCCCGCGCTCGCAAGTCTGCGGCTACGCCGATAGCGCGGTGCTGGGCCTGCTGATCCGTTTCCTTGCCCGCGTCCCACCATCCGTCTTCGCCGACTTCCGCTGATGCGACACTGGTGGGAAAACGCGCGGCAATTTCCGCCCGCGTCAGGCCGGGATAGCCAACGACTCCCCGCCCGCCGCCATGGTCGAGGAAAATGCCGCCCATCTCGTGAATAGCCACCCAGATCTCCGACCTATACCCCATTGCCTGTTCGATCGCTTGCGCCGTGTGTAGGGTGCGTATCATTGGACTGGAGTAAAGCTGATCAAAAAAGGGCCGATCCTCTGCGCGCTCGGACGGGGTGAGGTGCAACCCCTCTGCTAGATACGCAGCTACCCGCTCGGCCTGTACTCGGCCTTTAGCGGTCAATTCGGGATCGGCGACGCGCTGGCTAATATCGGTCAGCGCATTGTTGGTGGACTCGCCGTGGCGGATCAGAAATAGGTTCATGGCATCCTCAAAAGTAATATGGTTATCGATTAGCGCGTTGTTGGTGGACTCGCCGTGGCGGATCAGAAACAGGTCCACGGCATTCTTGACAGTAGTATGGATAGTGGTTAGTGGTTAATGACCACCTACTACCGAACCACCAACGTTATGGATATTAAAGTAATACAGGGAGCTATTCAAAAACAGGACGCGGATGTTTTGGTGGTCAACCTCTTTGCCGGAGCGCGCCCAGGCGGGGCTACAGGTGCGGTTGATCAAGCTTTGGGAGGTCAGATCTCGGCGGCGATTGACCTAGGCGACTTTGAGGGCAAGGCTGGCCAGACCTTGCTGCTGTACACGCACGGCCAAATCCCAGCACCGCGCGTCCTTGTCGTCGGCTTGGGCGAGCAGGAGGGCTTTGACCTCGAAAGGGCACGCCGCGCCGCCGGTACAGCCATTGGCACCCTCGGCCGCTTGGGAGCCAAGAGCGCAGCCACCATTCTGCACGGCACGGGCGCGGGCAATCTGCCCGTCGAGCCGGCCGCTCAAGCTGTGGCCGAAGCATCGTTGTTGGCAGCCTATCGCTTTGACGAGTACCGCTCGCGCCCCCGTCCGCAGTCGCTGGCCAAGCTGCACATCGTAGAATTTGACTCGACTAAGCTCAGAGAGGCGCGGCGCGGAGTTCGGTGGGGTCGCGCCCTCGCCGAGGCCACTTGCCTCGCCCGCGACTTGGTCAACCATCCTGGCGGCGAAGTTACACCGGCCTACTTGGCCCGCACGGCCCGCCGCCTAGCCAAAACCCACGATCTGCGCTGCCGGGTCTTCAGCGCAAAGGGCTTGGCCGAGCTAGGCATGGGTGCCTTGGTGGCCGTTGGCCAGGGCAGTGCCAACAAGCCGCGTTTTATCGTCCTTGAACACGGCCCTCGTCAAGGGAAACCGTTGGTGTTTGTCGGCAAGGGTATCACCTTCGATAGCGGTGGCCTCTCGCTCAAGACCGTCGAAGGCATCCGCACGATGAAGACCGATATGTCCGGTGCCGCTGCCGTCTTGGGCGCGATGCAGGCGGTGGCCGCGCTCGGTCTCAAGCGGCGGGTCGTCGGCCTGATCGCCGCTGCTGAGAACATGCCTTCCAGCACCGCCTTCCGCCCTGACGATGTGTTGCGCACCCTCGCGGGTAAGACCATCGAGATCGTCAGTACAGACGCCGAAGGCCGCCTCGTCTTGGCCGATGCACTCGCTTACGCCACCCGCTACGAGCCGGCTGCGGTCGTCGATCTGGCGACCCTCACCGGCGCTTGTGTAATCGCGCTGGGGCATCACGCTTCGGGCCTGTTTGCCAACGACGACGACTTGGCGGATCGGCTGCTCGCCGCTGGGGAGCAGACTGGCGAGCGGCTCTGGCGTCTGCCGCTGTGGCCCGAGTACCGCGACCAGATCGACAGCGACATCGCCGACATGAAGAATTCAGGCGGTCGGCCAGCCGGTGCCAGCACGGCTGCGGCGCTTTTGGCTGAATTCGCCGACTACTCCTGGGCGCACCTCGACATCGCCGGCACTGCTTGGTGCACGAAGGCCAAACCCTATGTGCCGCGAGGCGGCGTCGGCATCGGCGTGCGCCTATTGACTCAACTTGCCCTCGATTGGAGCTCATCATGACTATTCGCACAATTCACGTAGGGGCCGGTGGCCGCGGCCGCTGGCCCTTGAACCGCTTCCGCGACCGCACTGACTTCGAAGCCGTCGCCTTAGTCGATGTTAATGAAGAAAACCTCGCCACGGCGCGGGAGACTACCGGCCTAGGCGAAGAGGCGTGTTTTTCTACGCCCGCCGATGCCCTGCAAGCCGTTGATGCCGACGCCGTGGTGGTCATTACGCCGCCCGACCTGCACGCCGCCCAGTGCTTAGAGGCGGTCCGCGCCGGCAAGCATGTACTAGTCGAAAAGCCCTTTACCAAAGACCTCGGCCAAGCGCGGCAGATCGTCGCTGAGGCGAGCGAGCGCGGCCTCAAAGTCGCCGTTACTCAAAACGCCCGCTACTATCCGCCGGTCTTAACCATCCGCCGCCTGCTGCAAAGCGGCGACTTGGGTCAGCCTTCCTTTGGCCTGATGACCAAATACGGCTGGCGTCCGCGCGTTCATCATTCGGGCGCGGACCTACACGCCTACTTGTGGGAGCGCGGCATCCACGACTTCGATCAATTGCGCCACCTGCTCGACTCCGAGCCCAAGCGGCTCTTTTGCCATAGCTTCAACCCGCCTTGGAGTCCGTACAGCGGCGGCGCGGCCATCGACGGCTGGATCGAGTTCCACAACGGCACCACGTTCAATTTTCAGTGCACCTTCGCTACCCATAAAGGTGGCTCAAGCTGGCGGCTGGATTGCGAGAAGGGCACGGTCGAAGAGGTCTCCGGCGGCTTGGCGATCCGGCGGCCTGGAGCCGATGCAGACGAGATCATACCTATGGACGAAAATCCCCATCCCGAGGAAGTTCTCTTGGACGGCTTCCGCGATTATGTGCTCAACGACGTGGAGCCGTCCTTCTCCGGCCCGCGCAACCTAGCCACGGTGGGCCTGATCAACGCCTTAGGAGCCTCGTCGGAGCAAGGCGTTGTGATCGACTTTGACGAGTACATGGCCGGATAAAGCTATGGACGAACAAACCGCCCGCCGCCTGCACCAAGACTCCTTAGTCATCGATTCGCACAACGACAGCATTGTGGCCCTGATTCGTCGGGGCATGTCCATTGAC
>JAPOYQ010000592.1 GCA_026706505.1 Gemmatimonadota bacterium | reverse complement strand
GGAGGCCCGCGTGAACGGGCGACCTTATCCATCGGAAGTACTGCTCCAGCAGTACGAAACCGTGCCGCCGCCGCCGCCCGTAAAGGATCTTGGACAGGTAACTCTGGGTCTGGTCACCAGCGGTGGATTGGTGCCCCGGGGCAATCCCGACGGACAGGTCTCTGGATTCGCTCAGGAGGCTTTTCGCTACTCTATCGAAGGGCAGCAGGCGCTGAGTATAGAGGACTGGGAATCCGTCCACGGGGGCTTCAACCCCCACATCCTCAACACCAAGAAACCCAGCTATGTGTTGCCGTTGCCCGTTTTGCGGGAATTGGAAGCAGAAGGGGAAATCGGTGCGATTTATCCGCACTTTTTCTCCACGGTGGGAAACGGCACTGCCGTCTCCCAAGCCAAGCAGATGGGAGCGCAGATCGCCCAAGAGTTCAAGAGAGCCCGGATACGAGCGGCGCTGCTGGTGGCCACCTGAGGCAGTTGCAATCGTTGCGGAGCGACGATGAGCAAAGAGCTGGCCCGGGAAGGCATTAACGTGGCCGTGGTGAGCGCTATTCCCATGATTCCTCTGTCAGTAGAAGTGAGTCGGGTGGTGAGAGGAGTGCGCGTGGAGCACGTGTGCGGCGATCCGAATTTGAACGAGGAAAACGATCGGCGACTGATGCGTCGGATCGTCGAAACGGCTCTGCAGGCCCTGCGGACCGAAGTCGCCGGCCCCACCCTATTCGATCCAGACGCATCGTCCGCCGAGGAGAGAATCCATGCGTCTTGAACTAGGTACCTTTCCGATCAATGAGGTGCATTTCGGGTCGGAGACCCGCTGGCACGACGGGCGGCTGGAGGTCGACAGACAGGAGTTGCTGGAGGTCGCCCTGCAAGGGGGTGATATCCCCTCGGCGAGCATCGACTTGGTGCGACCCGGCGAACCCGTGCGCATCGTAAAAATGCAGAACCTATACGAGTCCAAAGTGAAAGTGGCGGGTGCGGGGATGTTTTATCCCGGAGTGTGCGGGCGGCCAGCCACTGCCGTGGGACAGGGACGGACCCATCGGCTGGGCCAGATCGCCGTCGCGCTCTGCACCGACGCCGACCCCCTAGGACCGAGTGCGCGCCAGCGTTCCAAGCAGACGGCTCGAGAACCGAGTGCAAGTGCAGGTATTTCGAGGGAAAACCGAGGCGGGTTCCTCGACATGTCCGGCCCGGGAAATATACCCCCGTACGACGAACTCAACCTAGTCTGTGTGACGCTGGAAAATCCCCGGGGCGAGGAGGAAGACTGCCATCTGGCCGTCCAAGCCGCGGTCTTGAGGATAGTGGACCGGCTGGCCCAGACCACCTCGGAGTTGGAACCGCCCGAACTGGAAGTATTCGATCTCACCTCGACAGATCCCTCCCTCCCCGGCTTTGTCTTCATAACCCATTTGGCGTCCAACGAGTGGCAGGTGGGTCCGCGATCCCAGCGCGGCACCTCGGTATACGGACAGACGAGGCTCTCGGCACCCTGGCTGCTCTACCCCACGGAGATGATGGACGGAGCCCTCTTCATGGGTTCTGGACGCTCTACCTGCTGGCATCTGTCTAACAACCCAACGGTCGTCAATCTCGCCCGGCGGCACGGCGAGAGTTGCAACTTCCTAGGCTGCATTGTACAGCGCACGAATTGGACCACCCAAGGAGAGAAGGATATGGCAGCCGAGCGCGCCGCTTTGCTAGCCAAGAGTTTGGGTGCCCAAGGAGCTATTGTAACCACCGACTTCCGGGGCCAGCGGTTTTTGGAGACTGCCCTCACGGTCAGGGCTTGTGAGCGCGAGGGAATCAAGACTGTTTTGCTCACCGGGGAAGAGGACAACGAAGAAGGCGCGGCTCCGCCCCTATTGGTGTCATTTGCCGAGATACGCTCTGTGGTCAGCACGGGCACCGGCGGCTTTGATCAGTCCTTCCCGGCTGTAGAAGAAGTGGTGGGAGCTAGTAGTCCCGAGGATCATTGGTTCGAGGAAAAGCCGCCGGTGCACGGACGCTACGGTGTCAGCTACATCACCGACTACTACGGCTCTGGATACCACAGCTGCGAGGATTACTGACGGGTTGGGTCGCGGTCTCAGAGGCCATCTAAGCTCGACTTTATCCATTCATGTAGCATAGCACACGATATCGATAAGGCGTTCGA
>JAPOYQ010000845.1:887-2177 GCA_026706505.1 Gemmatimonadota bacterium | reverse complement strand
ATCCCCACGAAGATAAGTGCGGGCAAAATCCACGACAAAAGCTGCGTGAACCAATTGTTGCTAGGCTGGCGGGTAAACTCGACTTGGTGTTCTTCAAGTAGGCCGATGATCTCGGGATCTTCGATGACCGCGGTGCGGAAACTAATCTCTCGGCCATCGACATTGGCGCGACCGTGGATGAACTCGCCGCTGAAGGTACACTCAATGACCTGTCCGCTTTTGATCCACTCTCGGAACTGGCTGTACGGGAGAGGTTTGACTTGGTTGTCGAAATAGTTTTGCAGACTCAGGATCAGAAGCAGCGTAAGGACGGCGTATGCAATGGAAAGCTGGGTCTTTTTCTCGAATTTCATGCGTTGTTTTCCGATGCCAGGACGCGCTCTTCCACCCACAGTACGCAAGGGCAAAAGTGCCAACTTGGGGCGGTTTTGAAGATAACCGGCGGCCTAGATAGGGTCAAGGTGAGGGGCTGCTAGCCGAGCAAGCCGGGCGTTTCTAATACCTCCTTGAGCCGCGCGAGGAATCGGGCCGCCAACGCGCCATCGACGACGCGGTGGTCCGCAGCCAAAGTCAGGGTTAGCTGCGGGCGCACGGCAAATGCGTCTGTCCCAGAGGCTACTACCCTGTTCTCTATGGCCCCGACGGCTAGGATTGCCACTTGGGGAGGATTGATGATCGCGGTAAAGCGGGAGACGCCGAACATGCCCAAATTCGAGATGGTGAAAGTGCCGCCCAGCATGTCGTCGGGACGCAACTCGCCTCGGCGAGCCGCATCGATCAGCCGCGTCCCTTCTAAGGCGATTTCCTCGACCGTTTTTTCGGCTGCGTCGCGAATGACTGGAACTACCAAACCCTGCTCGGCCGCCACGGCAACGCCGACGTTGATTTGGGAGGCATAGCGGAAGTGACCGCCCTCTTCCAAGCTGTTGACACGAGGGAATTCCCTGAGGGTGCGGGCCGTGGCTTTGACGATCAAATCGTTGAAGGAGATTTTCTTGCCTTCAAGTTGGTAACCGGTGCGGAATTGCTGCAACCACACGGCCGACACGTCCATGCTGATGTGAATGTGTGGAATCTGTTGGTAGCTGGCCGTCAGCCGCTCGGCGGCCACTTGCTCGGCCCGGCTCAACTCAATCAGCCCTTCGGCGACCGGGGCTGCTGGGGTCGGAGCCGGGGCTAGCCGGGCTTGTTCGACCAAGGCCAGCACATCGGCGCTGACGATCCGGCCTCCGGGGCCACTTCCATTGACGCCAGAAAGATCGAGGCCGTGCTCGGCGGCTATTTTGCGCG
>JAPOYQ010000845.1:0-877 GCA_026706505.1 Gemmatimonadota bacterium | reverse complement strand
TGGGCGAGGTCTTATGCGGCCGCTGCCCGTCGGTAGCAACGGAGGGTGCGGGGGCCGGCGAGACCGGAGTTGATGCAGCCGGAGCCGAAGTTGGTGGTGGAGCAGCAACAGGAGCTGGAGTTGCCGGTGGAGCCGAGTCGCTCGGAGCAGTGGCAGGAGTCGAGTCGCTCGGAGCAGCGGCGACATACGAGTCGATGTCTTCGTCGGCGGCAGCGATGACGCCGATCGTCGTCGATACCGGTACTTCTTGGCCAACCGGCACCAGAATTTTGCGCAGGATCCCATCGGCCTGCGCCTCGACTTCCATCGTTACCTTATCGGTGGCGATTTCCAACAGGGCTTGGCCCTTTTGCACTTCCTGGCCTTCTTCTACCAACCAAGCGCTTATTGCGCCGCTTTCCATGGTCAGCCCCAATTTGGGCATGACGATCTCAGTAGCCATATCTCTCTCAGTCTGAAGGAATGCAAAACTCAGCCTTGTAAAATAATTGGCGAGAAAAGCTGGTCAATGCAGCGCGGGGCTATCGTGAGCTTTCGTTCCACCAAGTGACCGGCTATATTGACCTCCGGCGCACTGCAAACGCCTTGTTTTTTTCTCTATCAAACGCACGACGAGCGGACACCTTGACGGCAATCACCCGCGACTTTACGGCGACGACCTTTGTTGTCCACGAAGGAGCCACTCTCTTACTGTGGCACAAGAAAATGCAGGCTTGGCTGCCCCCAGGCGGCCACATTGACCCGGGCGAACTGCCCGAAGAAGCCGCCCTCCGCGAAGTGCGCGAAGAAACCGGCCTGACCGTCGAGTTGTTGGGCCAACAAGAGCAATGGGGACGGGTCGCCGTTCTGTACCGCCCCGCGTGTATCCTCTTAGAGG
>JAPOYQ010000832.1 GCA_026706505.1 Gemmatimonadota bacterium | reverse complement strand
TGAGGCCAAGACGCCAGCGGCCTTACGCGCTCACTTTTCTCACCCCCGCAGTAGCGGATAATTAGTCCGCGTAGTACTCCTTGAGGGAATCGCAACGAGCGGGATGGCGGAGCTTCTGCAGGGCCTTTTCCTTGATTTGCCGCACCCGCTCCCGAGTGCGCCCTACATAAGCCCCGATCTTCTCCAAAGTCATCGGCTCGAGCCCATCCAATCCATAATACATTTTCAAGACGCGCGCCTCGCCCTCGGTCAGGGCGTGCATAGCGTTGAAGATCTCTTCCTTGAGCTCGTCGCTAGAGAGAGCCTCGTCACTGGGCGGCTGACTATAGTCGGGAATCAGATCGCCGAAACAGCGATCCGGCTCGGATTCGTCGCAGGGCATCTCCAGCGAAACGGGTCTTTGAGCCAATCGCAACAGGAGCTCCATATCACCGGGTTCGACCTCTAGCTCTTCGGCTATTTCTTCTACTTCTGGAGGACGCCCCAGTCCCTGTTCGAGTCTGTTGAGTACTCTGTTGACGCGCGTCAGTTCGCCGATGCGATTCAGCGGCAACCGCACGATGCGCGACTGATTGGCCAATGCTTGCAGGATCGACTGGCGGATCCACCACACGGCATAGGAGATGAATTTGAAGCCCTTAGTGCCGTCAAAGCGCTTGGCGGCAATGATAAGCCCCAAGTTCCCCTCGTTGATCAGATCCGAAAGCGGCAAACCCAAATTCTGATATTGCTTCGCCACGCTTACGACAAAGCGCAGGTTAGCTTTGACCAGATCGGATAAGGCCTCTTCATCGCCCTCTTTTATTTGCTGAGCAATGGCCACTTCGTCCTCGGACGATAGCCCGACGGCATCCTCGATCTCGTGGAAATACTGATCGACGATAGAATCAGTCTGCAAGGTAGTCATAACTTGACGCCTCCTGTTGCTAATGAGCCAGCATGGGGACTCTTGGCTGCATTAAGCTATGATGGTACCTAATATGGACGAGCAGGGAGTTTCGGATATGGGGGAAATACATCCGAAAACAAAACGGTTTTGAATAAACCGCATAAACCGCATAGAGGAGGATGCAGGTTAATATAGCGCCTATATGTTATATAATCAACTCTTTTCGGTCTTTTTTGTTCCTCAACTGTTTGGCTCAATCTATGCCTATAGCTTCTTGGGCCAGCCGGACACAGCGCTCGACATCGTAATCGCGCAAAATGGTGATTTTCTGGGTTTCCAATGAGCCTTCGGCGTGAATAGCCAACAGCTCGTTGTAACCACCAAAGGTCGAAGCCGTCAGATCTCGCACCAAGTTGATCGCCTTTAGCCGCGCCTCAGCATCAGCACCGCTCCCACCGCCCAAGAAGTGTTCGATATAGCCTTTGGTCTCGGGATTGGCCAGGTCCTCTTCCGACGGCCCAGTGACCACCAACCCTCCGGCGATATCCTGGACCCAAGACACAGCTTGGTGATAGTTATTGGCAAAGTGGAATTTGGCCAAGTTGGTAAAGACAATATTGGGCACGGCCGTGCCATTTGCGGCGATGCGGCAGTCGTGGGCCGCGGCCAAGGTTAGCCCCCGGACGGTCTCGGCATAGGTGATGAGCTTGGTTAGTTTCTCGCGCACGTGGCCGGCCTTGGCGATGCCGTTGTACTGGGCTAGGAGCGCCGCCACCCCGATAAAGAGGTCGCAGAGCGGCGGTTTGTAGGAGGCCGCCGTAAAGCGGTGAAATTCGACGAAGGCGTTGGCCAGCGGTCCGGCGTATTGCCACTCCCCTTTGAGGAAGACGCGCTCGTTGGGAATAAAGACATCGTCGAAGATCGTCAACGTGTCGATCATGCGATGCTCAGAACTGACCGGGTGGTGGAACTGGCTCACCGGCGGCGAGCCAAAGGGGCTGGCGATTAGCTTGATCCCCGGCGTATTGACCGGCGTGGCAAAGGCAACAGCATAGGCCGAGTCTTCCTCCTTGAGCGCACGAGTCGGCAAGACGATGAGTTCATCGACATACGGGGCGCATGTCGTATGGGCTTTGGCTCCGCGCACCACGATCCCATCGGTCCGCTCCTCGACAATGTGGACATAGTAGTCGGGATGTGCTTGCTGCGACGGCAAGAGACTGCGGTCGCCTTTTACATCGGTTTGGGCCACGGCTAGGCTCAGGTCGCGCTGCTTGCACGCGCGGTGGAAG
>JAPOYQ010000087.1 GCA_026706505.1 Gemmatimonadota bacterium | reverse complement strand
GAAACAACATCCGCCGTCTTCTGCCTGCTGTACATTTCTAGTACGTTGTTACGCCTCTTTCGACATCTCTCACCAATAGAAGGAGCACCCATAATGAGATGGACCCTCTTCCTCGTCGCCTTCCTCTGGACGGCCTCACATAGCACGGCCGAAGATCGCCCCACCCTCGTACTCGACGGCCAAGCAGCAATGCTAGTCGTCGATCTAGGCGGCGGCTCCATTTCCGACTTCCACCTCAAAAGCAATCCGCTCAACCCCCTGCAATGGGATTCTTGGTCTTTCGGCGACACCCCTGACCAAGCACCGCCTATAGAGCCGCGCTCCATGGGTCACTTCCTCTGCCTCGACCGCTGGGGACCGGCCACCAAAGCCGAGCAGGCTCACGGCATGGGCTGGCACGGCGAGGCCACGCGCGTGTGGTGGACCGTAGATGAGGACGTCCGCGCAGAAGACGGTCACCTCGTGGCCCAAATGTCGGCCGAGCTGCCCTTGGCCAGCCTCAAGGTCGTGCGCTCAATTCGCATGGCTCAGGATCAGGCCGTCTTTGCGGTCGCCGAGGCCGTTACCAATACCCGCCATTTGGGTCGCGTGTACAACATCGTCCAGCACCCGACCATTGGGCCGCCCTTTTTGGACGAGAGCACCCGCGTCGATGCCAACGGCACGCGCGGCTTTATGCAGGAAACGCCCATGCCGACGCCCGAAGACCCAGAGGTGCGCTGGCCTTCCGCACTCAAAAAGGATGGCACCGAAGTCGATATTCGCCATTTGACAGACGACTCCTCTCCAGCGGTCGTCTCGTACATAATCGAGGAAGAATACGGTTGGACCACAGCCATCAACGCCAGCAAAGGACTCCTTATTGGCTACATCTGGCCGGAGGAAGAATACCCTTGGTTCGACGCTTGGCGGCACGTCCGCGACGGCAAGCCCTTTGCCCGCGGCTTGGAGTTCGGCACTACGGGCCTACACCAACCTAGCCCGGTGTTGTTGGAAAAGGGCCAGATTTTCGGCCGCTACCTCTTTCACTACATCGACGCCGACGAGACCCAAGTTTTCACTTACGCCAACTTTCTCTTGGAGATTCCCTCCGACTTCGCTGGAGTCGCAGATGTCGAATATTCCGAGGGGCAGCTCGTGGTGCGAGAGGACGGCGGTCAGGGCCGAGAGCTGACGATGGAGGCGGGTGAGCTTTTTTCGTGGTGAAGAGATAAGAAGGATAGGTTATACGCTAACTTTGGCCGTTGATGCCCTGAAGCAACCGATGGAGAGTAGGAAAGAGTGAGGACTGCGGGCCCGAAGTAATTCTCAAACTGAAGGATCGGCCCCGCGTCGAACGACCGTAGACCTCTCAACCTACCCCTCTTCTCGCGCCACCTTCCCCTTGACGACCCACTCGGCCAGCGCCGGCCACAGAGCGTGGACCATCGCCAGCAGCCTGAGCCGCCTCGGAACGTAGAGCTGCCGCCGCCGTTTCAGCATTCCTCGCACAATCGCCTGAGCCGCCTTCTCCAAGCTCACCGCCCCCGCCCGATGTTCGCGCGATGCATCGCCCAACGCCTTCCCGTCCCTCCCCAGTGCACGTTGCCGCAACTCCGTCCCCTTAAGCCAGTGCAAGAGCACGGTCATCACCCCCACCCCACTCTCGGCCACCTCCATCCGCAGGGCGTCGCAAAATCCCTGTAGTGCGTGTTTTGACGCCGAGTACCCCGTGTGCAGCGGCACCCCTACCTGCCCCTGAATGGACGAAATAGCCACGAATAGTCCCTTGCTCTTTTTGAGATGCGGCAGCGCCGGATGCACGCAGTGCACAGCCCCTAAGTAATTCACCTCCATCAGCGTGCGGAACAACGCCACATCCTCGATCGCGGCAAACGCGGTCCACATGCTGACGCCAGCGTTGGCGACCAAGTAGTCTATGCACCCAAAGCGCTCGATCGCGGCCTCCACCAGCCGCCTACCACCCTCGGCTATGGCCACATCCCCGACGACAGTCAGCACCTCGCTCCCCAACTGCTCACACTCTTGGGCAACGGCCTCCAGCCGCTCAGCATTCCGCGCGAAGAGAACCAGCCGAGCTCCCTGCTGGGCGCACTCCACCGCCAGCGTTGCGCCCAGACCCGCAGAAGCACCAGTGATAACGACGGTCTTATTGCTCAGGCTTCCGGCACGCACTCCCAA
>JAPOYQ010000386.1 GCA_026706505.1 Gemmatimonadota bacterium | reverse complement strand
TGGCCGCAGTTCCGGCGGACAGGCTGGCGATCCAGTGGGAGGCGGCGGTCGAGTTTGCGCTGCTCGAGCGCATCATGCCGGGCCATTTGGGCGACGACATGCTCGACGGGATCACCGAACGGCTCGCCGGATGCGTCGATCTCGTGCCGGCCGGCGCCGAGTGCGGCCTCCACCTGTGCTACGGCGATTCCGGCCACAAGCATTTCTGCGAGCCGGCGGATACCGGCCATCTGGTCGCCGTCGCCAACGGCGTGTCCGCGCTGGCCGGCCGGGCGATCGACTGGGTCCACATGCCGGTGCCGAAAGAGCGCGACGACGACGCCTATTTCGCGCCCCTCGCCGGGCTCGCCCTGAAGCCGGGCTGCGAGTTCTATCTCGGCCTCGTCCACACGACCGGCGGCATCGCCGGCACCCGCTGCCGCATCGCCGCGGCGGAAAAGGTCGTGCCGGCGTTCGGCATCGCCACCGAATGCGGCTTCGGCCGCCGCCCGCCGGAGACGATCCCGGCGCTGCTGCGGCAGCATGCGGAGGCGGCGGGGGGATAGCGAGACGCAGCGCTTACCGACTGCAAGCCGCTGCTCGCGGACAGCTCTAACGAGGGAGAGAGGTTTCGCCGGTTTCGACAGCCTCGTCCGGTGTATCTTCCGGCAGACCGTCATCTTCTTGCGAAGCTCCGGTTTGTCCCTTGACCGGTTTTGGAGGTGGCGCGTGCCATGCTCGTAGATTGACTGCCACCAAGTCGTAGAATTCAGGGACAATACGTTCGAGGTCCTCGATGAATGTCTTTCGACCGGAGAAGCGTTTGCCGAGAGACTCAACAAGAACGACCTCGAATGTATGTGGCACAAGACCCGGGTTGATCGTTTGGATCGCTTCGGGCGTTTCGCGGAGCGTGGCGACCTCCTTCATCGTGGGTGCCGCTTTCCCGGCCCAATGGGCCTTGATGAACAGCCTCGGGTCATCTTCCTTCAACATTCGCAGGAGCCAATTCACCCGCGCCTTTGTGGACTTTCTGTCTTGGGGGGCCCGTAAACCCATCGAGACCGATATATTCTTCCGCATCAAGTCAGCACAAATATCGATATCGCCTGCGCAGTCCGGTACCCGGAGATTTGATTTCAGCAACGGCATCTTCACTAGATCGGCAATCCCGTCTCGGAGACGCTGCTCGCCAGACCGAGCATGCTCGCGCTGCATCCTTGCTGCCACCTGAGTTCCCACATGTCTCGACATTTGCAGGCATAGATCCCGTTCCTCCGAGAACCAGCTCGAAACCGCTTCCTCTACTTCAGATGCCGACTTTAGCAGCCGGACCCCGTTTGTTACTGCCTGAACGATCTCTCTCCAGCCTGATGCCATTTGTGTGAACCGCTCGATGCCGGTCGTCGGGTGGGAGAAGAAGCGATTCAACTCATTCAGGAGAAAGCATTGCTGTGGATCGTCGACTGACTTCTGAAGCTCCAGATTTTCAGATTGCGTCGAGATTGAGGCCCAGGACCAATGATACAGGCCTGTTTTCCCAAGGAGCCTCTTCGACACTTCAACGGGGGAATGATGAGGCTTCGCCACGAACTCGTTGGAAATGGTGATGACCGCATCGATCCCATTGGCTCTGGCCAGTTCCAGATATCTTGTCACCTGTTCCGGATCGAGGCCGGCCTTGCCGATCTTAGTCTCGATCAGGGCAGTCCACGTCGATCTGGACGAGTGCACGATCAAGAGCCCATCGGGCCGGCAAGGAGAGGAGGCTTCCTGCCTGAGAACTACTTCGGTGTAAGCCTCCATCGTTGTCCGCTTGCCTACCCTGACGCCAATCGTGCTTAGGATTGCCTCGGCGAGGTCAGGGATTTGGGTCACGACAGCAAGAAAGATGGAAGTCGCCCGTTGTTCTTTGCTGGTATCGGCTAGGACCGGAAATAGTCGGGCTGGATCGCCGTGAATGAGGAAATCATGACTTGATGCCATCCGTTTCTGCCTCCCTTTTGCGATTCATGCCGCTTACTAGTCGTCGGAGCGGGCTTTCGGTGTAATTCGCTAAGAAGGAAGATGCCTCGGGGCGTCGTCAACGAATTTCTCCGACCAATGCAACTTGACATCAGGCTATCTCATCTCCAACTATCCAAACGAACGTTTGGTTTGTTGGGCGGGCCTAATCGATCTAGGAACTGCGCCTACCACTCTGTC
>JAPOYQ010000033.1 GCA_026706505.1 Gemmatimonadota bacterium | reverse complement strand
CGTACTGAACTTCGGTGTCGATTTCGAGCGGTGCCCACACATCGAGTCCGAGGGTTTCGCGGAGCAGGTCGCGGCGCAATTCGATATCGGTTTGGGCTTGGTCGTACGTGGCTTCGGCCTGTAGCATCTCCACCTGTAGGCGCAGGGCTTCTACTTCGGCGATGAGGCCGACCTCAAATTTTCGCTGGGCTAGCTCCAAATTGGCGCGCGACTGCGTCAGGCGCTGTTCCTCTATTTCGAGTTCGCGGACGCTCTGCACCAAGTCGTAGTAATCGTCGATGACTTGGCCCTCTAGCTGGAGCCGCTGGCGGTCGAGGTTGAGGCGTGAGCTTTCTAGACTGTGCTCAGCGCGCTTGAGCGCGATTTCCTCGCTGGGCTGACCGAGTAGATCGCGCTCGTAAAAAAGGCGCGTCGAACCCGAATAGTCGAGGAAGTCTTCGCGGCGATTGGACGAGAAGTCGCGGCGCAGGGCCGTAGTCGTCAGTCTGAATTGGCCGAGGTGGCGCAGGCGCTGAACCATGAACAGGTTGCCCGAGTAGGAGACATCGGTATTCTCCTCGCGAACTCGGGTTTGGAGGGCGATGTTTTCTTGGGTATCGCGCAGCCCGGTGAAGCTGGGGGCGGTGACGTTGGCACCCATGTTGAAGGCAAAGGGTGCCCGCGCCGCCTTCAACTGG
Organism: Gemmatimonadota bacterium; assembly: GCA_026706505.1. Next base: position 1,508 of record JAPOYQ010000033.1, on the reverse strand, counting down.
ACGCGGCTGTTGGCTAGCGTTTGTTGGTCTATTTGGTGTTGCAAGTTGTTTTGCATGGCCAAGTCGATGCACTCTTGCAGCGAGAGGACCTCGGCTGTGGAGCAGGTGGTGGCGATTAGCAAACCGACTAGTGCCCATTGGTATTTCATCGCAAAGCCTCTACTTGATTGAATGACGAATGAGATGTAGCAATTGTCTGTAATTATACGATACGCGTTTTACTATTGCCAACCCATCGCGCGTAGGATGTGCCAATTTTCCGGCAGCGAGTTTTATATTTAAATTGATAGACTTAAGCCTATCGCGAATCCAAAGGAGCAATGCCATGACCACCCTCACTTCGCAAGAGTTGGCGTACGAAAAAACCGCTGCTGACCTCGCGGTCAAAATCTTCGCCGATGGAGCCGACCGCGAGAGCATGTTGGCGAGTTATGCCAATCCGCTAGTCTCTGGGTTTACGACCAATCCCACCTTGATGCGCCAAGCGGGCGTCTCCGACTACCGGGCCTTTGCCCACGACATCGTCGCGGCCATTCCCGACCGCCACATTTCTTTTGAGGTCTTTTCAGACGAGTTCGACGACATGGAGCGCCAAGCCCACGAGATCGCAACTTGGGGTGAAAACGTGTACGCCAAAATCCCCGTCAGCAACACCAAGGGAGAGGTCAGCTACGACTTGGTCCATCGGCTGTCGCAAGACGGGGTCAAGGTCAACGTCACGGCGATCTTTCTGCTCGACCAAGTGCGAGAAGTGGCGGCCGCGGTCGAGGGCGGGGCACCGTGTTGCGTGTCGGTTTTTGCCGGTCGCATCGCCGACGCCGGGCTAGACTACATGCCGGTCATGGCCGAATCCGTCGAGCTGCTCGCGTCCAATCCCCAAGCCGAACTCATCTGGGCCAGCCCCCGCGAAGTGTACAATGTCGTCCAAGCCGACAACATCGGCTGCCACATCATCACCTGCACCAGCGACATCATCAAGAAGCTGCCGACCTTGGGCAAGGAAATGGGGCAGTTTTCGCTAGAGACCGTACAGATCTTTTACGCGGATGCCACGGCTGCCGGCTACAGCCTGTAAGCGCGGCGGATGAGTTACACCCAACAGTACTTGGCGGCGGCGGCTCAAGTCATCGAGCAGCTAGATCGCAATGCGATCGAAGCGATAGTCCAGCTCGTCGTCGAGACCCGTCGGCGCGGGGGACGGCTCTTTGTCCTGGGCGTGGGAGGCAGCGCGGGCAATGCGAGCCACGCGGTCAATGACTTTCGCAAAATCGCTGGCATTGAGTCCTACGCGCCCACGGACAATGTCTCGGAACTGACGGCGCGCATCAATGACGAGGGTTGGGATACGGCCTTTGCCAAATGGCTGGAGGGCAGCCGTTTAAGCGAAAAGGATCTGATCCTGATCTTATCCGTCGGCGGTGGCAATCGCCCGCTGAATACAAGTGTCAACTTGGTTGTAGCACTGGAGTACGCCAGAGAGATCGGAGCCAAAATCTGCGGCATCGTGG
>JAPOYQ010000071.1 GCA_026706505.1 Gemmatimonadota bacterium | reverse complement strand
GTGTACGATTTACAGAGGCAAATTTTCCAACACTTACAATTGCTGTCGCTGACGTTCTACAACAAGCTCAGCACCGGTCGGATCATGACCCGAGTCACCAGCGACACTGAGCGCATGCGCAGCTTTATCACCTCGGGGTTCCAAGACATTGTCATCGACGGGCTGACCATCGTCGGCATCTGCACAATGCTATTTGTAATGAATTGGGAATTGGCGCTTTTGTCGCTGATCCCGATCCCCTTTATGATCATCGGCACCATCATCTACCGCAATCGCATCCACTGGATTTTCCACCGGATATGGCGCCGCATTGCCGAACTTAACGCCATGCTCGCCGACTCCATCCCGGGCGTCAAGGTAGTCAAGGCCTTTGCCCAAGAAAACCGCGAGGTCGAGCGCTTCACCGAGCGCAATATCGACCTGCGCGAGTCGCAGATGACCTCGTTCAAGATGCGCTCCTATTACATTCCATCGATCGCCTTCATCACCTCGGTCGGCTCGATCATTCTGTGGTGGTTTGGCGGCAATCGGGTGCTCGGCAACACGCTGACCTTGGGCGAGTTACAGGCCTTTATCTCGTACATGGTCATGTTCTACGCGCCGGTGCGCTCGCTGTGCAACCTCACCGAGCAGCTAGAGACCGCAGCGACGACCGCCGAGCGCGTCTTTGAGATCATCGACACCGAACCCGAAGTCCAAGACGACCCCGACGCCATCGACCCCGGCCCACTTACCGGCGAGGTAGAATTCCGCAACGTCAGCTTCACGTACGACGGCTCGGCCAGGATCCTCGACCGCATCCACTTTAAGACCACGCCCGGCGAGATGATCGGCATCGTTGGTCCCAGCGGCGCGGGCAAGTCAACTCTGGTCAACCTCATTTCGCGGTTCTACGACGCCACTGACGGCCAAGTCCGCATCGACGGCCAGCCTATTACCCGCCTCAAACAGCAGGTGCTGCGCGGCCAAATCGGTGTGGTCTTGCAAGAGCCGCTGCTCTTCCAAGGCTCCATCGCCAGCAACATCGCCTACGGTCATCCCAACGCCACGCGCCAAGAGGTCATCGAGGCGGCCCGCGCGGCCAACGCCCACAAGTTCATCATGAACTTTCCCGATGGCTACGACACCCAAGTCGGCGAGCGCGGCGGTCGGCTCTCCGGCGGCGAGCGCCAGCGCATCTCCATTGCCCGCGCCCTGATCGGCAACCCACGCATCCTCATTCTCGATGAAGCCACTGCCTCGGTCGATACCCAGACCGAATACGAGATACAAGAAGCGCTCGAGCGGTTAGTCGCCGGCCGCACCACCTTTGCCATCGCCCACCGGCTCTCGACCCTCAAAAACGCCGACCGACTGCTGGTGTTGGAAAGAGGGCGCATCGCCGAGGTCGGCACCCACGAAGAGTTGCTCAATAAGGAGGACGGCGTCTATCGCCGACTAGTCGATATGCAAACCGAAATGGCGAAAGTACGGGCGCTATGAGCGAGACACGCGGTTATTCGTACGGGGATTTTGTGCTCGACCCGCAAAAGATGCGCTTCAGCCGCTCCGAGCGCGGCAGCTTGATCCTCACGCTCGACGGCGAGGAACACACCGATCTCAAGATCCGCCGTGCTTTCCCGTTAGAAGAGTCCAATCGCTACGTCGGCGTCTTTGCCGCCGAAGACCAAGAACTCGGCATAATCGAAGACCCGCAGCAGCTCGACGACCAAAGCCGCCAAGTGCTCCTAGACGAGCTCGACAAGATTTACTTTCAACCGCAGGTCGTCGCTTTCGATAGCCTCGACGAAGAATTCGGAGTACTGCGCGGCGAGATCGAAACCACCAGCGGCCCTCGTCGACTCGAAATCCGCAGCTACCGCACCAATGTGCGCATGCTCTCTGGTGGCCGAGCTATCATTGAGGACGTCGATGGCAACCGCTATCTGATCGCCAACTGGCGGGCGCTGCCGCAAAAAACGCGCGAGATTCTGGGGCTTTAATAGAGAGGGGCGGTATTGCTTTAGCTCTGCCGGATCGCTGTGTTTTGAACGCGCCCTCGCCGTACGTCGTCTTGTCGATAGTTGCGCTAGCGTTGCTGGCGTTAAAAAATTCTCCCGTTGACTCGTAGTCGCTCCTGCGCCAACAAGCCTAATAGGCGACCGAGATGGTGCCTAGTTTTTCTTGCGCCCCCTCGTCTGTGTCCAG
>JAPOYQ010000605.1:18475-21401 GCA_026706505.1 Gemmatimonadota bacterium | reverse complement strand
CTCCCGCATCAGGCGCACGTAGCGCCCGCCCCCATACGTGGTGTGGCCGTTGGTCTGATCTTTGAAGAAGATTTCCGTTTCGCCAGTTTGCGGGCTGCGGTACACCTCCAGCCAAAAATCGTTTTCGCCAAAGGCCGAAACAAAGCGTCCAAATCGCTCGAGCTCGGTGGTGGTGCCGTCGGTATTGGGGATTTCGACGATGCGCTGGCGTCCGTAGATGTGCAGCTCGCCCCGCAGGCGATAGCGGAGGTCGATGGGATAGTACGCAAGTTGCTCAAAGTGGACGCGCTGTTCTGGCAGCAGCGGTGAATCCTCGCTTTTGAGCAGGCTGTCCTTGGCGGCGCGGAGTGCTTCGATCTGGGCGCGGATGGAGTCGTCGGCTGAGGCAGACCCCAAGGACAGGGATAGACAGCAGACGATGGCGTAGAGTGGGGTTTTACGTGCAAAAATGAATAATCTTACAGGCATGACAAATTCTCCGCTAGGTCTATTTTAGAATTAATCTGCTACCGCATCAAATGGCCATATCGACCGGCCACGCCGTCTTGTCCCCCTTCTCCGACCGCCATAGATTCTGCGACAAACAGGAGGAAAATCTATGCGTTTGCAGGATCGCATCGCCGTTGTTACCGGGGGGAGTTCGGGTATTGGGCGGGGTATTTGTCTCGAACTGGCTCGCGAAGGGGCCAAGGTGGTAGTAGCCGATCTTCAGGAAGCGCCCAAGATCGGCAAGTTTCACGAGACCGAGCCGCAGCCGCCCACGGCTGAAGTCATTGCCGGAGAGGGTGGCGAGGCGCTCTTCGTCGAGACCGATGTGGCCGACGAAAAGGCAGTGGAAAACCTGATCGCCCGCAGCGTTGAGCGCTTTGGCGGGGTGGATATTCTGGTCAACAACGCCGGGATCATCATACCGGGGGATAGCCAAGAACTATCTGTCGAGGATTGGGACCGGGTCGTGGGCGTCAACCTGCGCTCGATTTTTCTCACGACCAAATTTGCAGCGCCCTATCTGAGAAAATCCGCGGCCGGGCGCATCGTCAACATTGCCTCGGTTCACTCCTTTGGCGGCGGTGGTGGTCCGGCCTATGCGCCGACTAAGGCCGGGGCGGTGAATCTGACGCGCGATTTGGCGTTGGAACTAGCTGGGGACAACGTCACGGTCAACGCAGTGTGCCCGGGCTATATCGAGACGCCGATCCAAGACTATTTGACCCTGGAAATTATCGAGGAATGTCGGCGAGATACGCCCTTGCCGCGCTTGGGTTTGCCGAGGGACATTGGGCGGGCGGTGGCGTTTTTTGCCTCGGATGATGCGGAGTGGATTACGGGGACGGCGCTGCCTGTCGATGGGGGTTGGTTAGCGCCGGTCTTTTAGGCATGGACGAGGGTTGGTCCATCGTCGAAGTGAATCGCGTCGGGGGAAGGTCGCGGTTGACATCTTGCTTGGCCGTCGCGCCGTTGAAGATTCTCAGCCCCAAGGTCGAGGCCGATTATAGCACCGCTGTCCTTTCCAGCTATGGCGGCGGTTTGGTCGCCGGCGATTGCGCCCGGCTGCGCGTGCGCTGCGGTCGGGAAGCCAAGCTCTTTTTGGGCACGCAGGCCTTTACCAAAGTGTACAAGACCGCCGACGGTAAGGTCGCGCGACAGGAGCTAGCCGGGCACATCGAAGCAGGCGCTTGCGTAGTATCGCTGCCCGACCCGGTCGTGCCCTATGCCGACAGCGCTTTTGTGCAGGAGCAGGTCTGGCATCTAAGCGCGGGGGCTTCGTTGGTCTTGCTCGACGGAGGCACCGCCGGCCGCGGCGAACGCGGTGAGCAATTCCACTATAGCTCTTATACATCTAATATTTCCATCTACTTGGAAGGCGAACTGGTGTTGGTCGAACGCTTGCGTTTGCAGCCCAAGCAGCAGGTTCCCGACCGCGTTGGGGCTTTTGGCCAATACACTGCATTTGCCAATGCCTTTATCGTCGGCGATCCAACGCGTTCTGCCATCGAGGAAGTGTTGCGTCGTGACTTAGCGCCGCTGCTCACCGGTCAGCGGACGCGCGGGACTAGCAAGGCAACGTTGGTTTCGCTCGCCGAACCTCGTCACGGCGTGCTCGCGCTCCGCGCCTTGGGGCGGACCAATGGCGATCTAGAGGACGTCTTGCACGCGCTCGCCACGGCTGTATCTCTGCCCCAAGTCCTAGGCGAAAATCCACTGCGCCGAAAGTATTGAGCTCTTCGGCAGCAACTCCACGAAACATCACACATTTGTCATTTTCGGGTGCTCGTCCTAGCCGCAGAGTGCTGCGAAGGGTGAACTCGTCTCACCACAAGGCACTCAAAAACGACATATATGTCTGGTTGCAAGCCAATGAAATAACATTTTTGTCGTCTATTGATTAAAAAAACTAAGCGATCAAACCGCCAAAAATGCCATTTACGTAATAAAAATAAATAAAATTACAAATTGCGTATCTCTTTGCGACATAAAGATATAGTACCAAAATTGTTCCCTCCTGATCCGTCTATGGACTGCTGCGGGTGCCGTTGTGGTATCCTTTTTGCAGTAGGAGAGCGGAATCGGTCAGAGCGGACTACCGGAACGGTGCGTTCGGGCCATTTAACACTACAATTCAATTCTTGGAGGGATTCAATGGGAAGACTAAGTAAGTTCTGGATTGCATTTGTCGCCTTAGGGCTAATCGTCGTCGGAACGCATTCGAGCACGCAGGCGCAAGAGCCGGTCAAAATAGGTATCCTGCATTCGCTCAGCGGCACGATGGCCATCTCGGAGGTATCGCTGCGCGATGCCGTGCTGATGGCGGTCGAGGAGATCAATTCCAACGGCGGCGTACTGGGCCGTAAAATTGACCCGGTGGTCGTCGATCCGGCGTCCGACTGGGACCTGTTCGCTGAAAAGTCCAAAGAGTTGTTGCTAG
>JAPOYQ010000605.1:12040-18465 GCA_026706505.1 Gemmatimonadota bacterium | reverse complement strand
GGGTGGTGGCTCGGCCGCGCGGGGGCGTTGGCGTTCGGATGCGGGGCCGCGGGGTCGCGTCAGTCGGTGTTGCCGGTTTTTGAAGAAAACAGCGGGCTGCTGTTCTATCCGGTCCAGTACGAGGGCGAGGAATGCTCGCGCAACATCATCTATACAGGGGCCACTCCCAACCAGCAGTTGATCCCAGCCGCCCAGTATCTGATGAGCGAAGAAGGCGGCGGGTACGAGAAATTCTATCTGCTCGGCACCGACTACGTATTCCCGCGCACGGCCAACAAAATCCTGCGCGCCTATCTCCTCGACCAAGGGGTGCCCGAGGAGAATATCATGGAGGAGTACACGCCCTTCCACCACCAGGATTACCAGACCATCGTGCAGAAGATCAAGAGTTTCGCCGCCGATGGTAAAGCCGCGGTCTTGAGTACGATCAACGGCGATTCCAACGTGCCCTTCTACAAGGAATTCGCCAACCAGGGGCTGACTTCGGCGATGTGCCCGATTATGGCCTTTTCAGTGGCCGAAGACGAACTGCGAGCGATGGATACGGAGTTCTTGGTTGGCCATCTAGCGGCTTGGAACTACTTCCAATCCGTCGCCACCAAAGAGAATCGGGATTTCGTCAAGAGCTTCAAGAAATACTGCGAAGCCAACGGCTTGCCCGGCGGCCTAAAGCGCGTCACCGACGATCCGATTCTCTGGGCCTATACTGGGGTCTATCTGTGGAAGGGTGCGGTTGAAAAGGCTGGTTCCTTCGACGTAGAAAAGGTGCGACCGGCGCTCTATGGGCTGGCGTTTGACTCGCCGGGAGGCCAAGTGATGATGGACGAGCGCAATCACCATCTGCACAAGCCCGTCTATATCGGCGAGATCAAAAAGAACGGCCAGTTCAAGATCGTCTATGAGTCGGATGGCCTAGTGGCCCCCGATCCGTGGGACGATATCACCAGCGCCGACAAGGACTGCGACCACGTCAATTACATGGGCACTTATACCCTAGAGTAATACTCTACCGCGCAGACTAGCGCAGAAGGACGCAAACAGATGAACAAGAAAGTTGCAGCATTTGCACTGGCGATTTTTGCCACCCAGACGGTATCCGCCGAGGTCAAATTCTCCGGTTTTGTCGATATGAGCTTGTTCAGCGACGATGGAAACGCGAGCATGTCGCTGGACCAGTTCGAGTTGGATGCCTCGACGGATCTCGGGGAAGGGATCTCCGCGCGGGCGGATGTCAATGCCTTGGGGCCTACCGCTCCGGTCGAGCTAGAGCAGGCCTTTATCACGTACGACACCGGCGAGGGCTTGGTACTTACTGTGGGCAAGTTTCTCAGCTGCACCGGCTTCGAAGCGGCCGAACCCACCGGTATGTATCAGTATTCGTACTCGGCTACGCTGGTCTATGGCGGCTACCAGAATGGGGTCTCGGCCTCCTACGGCACGGATATGTTTGGTCTGTACGGGGCTGTTGTCTCCAGCGTGTGGGATGGCGCGGAGACCGATGTCTCGGGGGATGAGACCGACGTGGGGTTTGAGGCTCAGGTTGCTCTGATGCCTGTGGAAGGGATGACGGCCAAAGCCGCGTTGGCCAGGGAAGACGAGCAGACCTTGATCAACGTTTGGGGCATGTTGGAGACGGGGCCGTTGACGGTCGCTGCCGAGGTGAATTCGATGAGCGATTGGGGGGCGTATGAGTCGGGGTTGGGGTATCTCGGGATGGTCAACTACGGCCTGAGCGATCAGGTCGGCGTGACGGCCCGGTACTCGGCTATTGCGTGGACTCCGGTTAGTGGCGGCGCGGACGACGAAACGAGCGAGATAACCATCGCTCCGAGTTTCGCTGTTTCGGACAACTGGGGTCTGGTTGCTGAAGTGAAGATGCTCACAGTGGGCGACGCCGACGCGGTGACGCAAATTGCGCTGGAGTCGCTGCTGACATTTTAGGTGGGTGGGTGGAGCGGAGACGGCCGCTTAGCAGTTTAGCAATCGGTACGGTAAAAGGTAAAAGGTACATGGTAATCAGGTCGTCTCCGCTCCGGCTCACGGGGCGGAGTTCAATTTTGCCAATGGGACAACAGGTTCTGAAAGTACTGGCGGTGTGGGTCTTAGCGGCTGGAGCGGCTGGGGCCGACACGTGGGACGAGGAGCAGTTTGCGCGGCTGGCCAGCGGCGACGACGCGGAGACCCAACAAGCGGTAACCGCCTTGGCCGCGCGTTACGACCAAGTCCATTACGCATTGATGCAGGGGCTGTTTAGCGGGGAAGTCTATCGCTGGAGCGAGCGCGAAGTGCAGAGCGGCTTGGTGCTCATCGGCGACGAGGAAATGGACGAGTATGGCGATTCGATAGTACCGCTCTTTACGGCCTATCCCGAGCGCGTGCCTATCCTCGGCGAGGACGGGCCGCCGGTCAAGGTCTCACTCTACGACTTGGAAGAGGTCGAGACCAATCGGAAGATCAGGGCGCTGATCCAACCCTATTTGCTGCAGATGGAACTGTTCCATCCGGCCGACGACAAACGGCGGATTGCCGCTGAAAATATCGGCAACAAGGGGAGCGTAGCCGACATACCGGCGTTGCGCCGTTCTATCGAAGAAGAAACGGATGGATCTATCCGGCGGTTGAAACGCGTGTCGTTGGCCAAGCTGCAATTGGCCGATGCAGAGGCAGAAGTGCGCTTGCAGGCGGTGGCTGCATTGGAGGAACTGCGCAGTCCGTTGGCCATACCTGTGCTAGAGGGACTTTTGAGTACAGACGAGTCTGGGGTCTTCGCCGAACCTGACACGCGGGTCCGGGAGCGGGCGGCAGCGGCCCTGACTAGCTTGCGGCGTTTTAGTTCCTCTATGCAGGCGGTGCAGACGATTTTTATTGGTCTGAGTCTGGGATCCATTCTGGTCTTGATGTCGTTGGGGTTGGCGATTATCTACGGCCAGATGGGGGTGATTAACATGGCGCACGGCGAGTTTATGATGATCGGCGCCTACACCACGTTCGTGGTGCAAAACCTGTGCTTGGGCGTGCTGCCGCCGGAGTACGGCGATCTCTTTTTTGCCATCTCCTTTCCGCTTGCGTTCTTGGTCGCTGGTGGCGTCGGGTTCCTGTTGGAGGCGTCGATTATATGCCGATTATACAGCCGACCGCTCGAAAGTCTGCTGGCCACTTGGGGCATCAGCCTAGTGCTGATTCAAGCGGCGCGCAGCATCTTTGGCGATCTGACGGCGGTGAAATTGCCGCAGCTTCTAAGCGGCGGCTGGGAAATGGCTCCCCAAGTGGTGTTGCCCTATAACCGCATGTTCATCATGGCGCTGGCCGCGGCGATCGTCGGGATGCTGTTGGCGCTTTTCTTTCGCACGCGATTTGGGCTCAAGCTGCGGGCCACGACCCAAAATCGGGCGATGAGCGCCTGCGTTGGGGTACCCGTGCGGCGCATTGACTCTATGGCCTTTGCCTTGGGCACGGGGATTGCCGGGGTCGCTGGTTGGGCGATGACGCTGATTGGGAACGTCGTACCCAACATGGGCCAGACCTATATCGTCGATTCTTTTCTCGTGGTCGTCACCGGCGGGGTCGGCAAGCTGCTCGGCACGATCAGCGCCGGGCTGGGGATCGGTATTTTCAACAAGATGCTCGAGCCGCTCTTTGAAGCCGTGTACGGCAAGGTCATCCTGTTGGGCTTGATCATCGTCTTCTTGCAATCGCGCCCGACTGGCCTCTTTCCCGCCAAAGGACGGAGCGCGGAACTGTGAACGCGTCTAGGCACCACATCGTCGCTGGTTCGCTGTTCGCCTTTTTTGGGGTGCTAGTCCCTCTGCTCAACTATCTGGGCCTAGTTGCCGATACGACCCTGAACCTGTGGGGGCGCTATTTTTGTTTTGCCATCGTCGCCCTTGGGATGGACCTGATTTGGGGATTTACCGGCATTCTATCGCTGTGCCAGGCGTTTTTCTTTTGTCTGGGCGGCTACGCCATTGGCATGCACATGCTGCTCAAGACCGGGACTAAGGGCGTGTACGGCAGCACCTTGCCCGACTTCATGGTTTGGAACCGGGTCGAGGAGTTGCCGCTTTTTTGGGAGCCGTTCCACAGCCTGCCGCTGACCTTGCTCCTCGGGCTGTTGGTGCCGGGATTGGCAGCGCTGGTCTTTGGTTTCCTCGCCTTTCGCAGCCGTATCAAGGGCGTGTATTTGGCCATTATCACTCAGGCGCTGGCGCTGGCGATGTGGCTGTTGTTTTTGCGCAACGAGACCATGTTGGGGGGGACCAACGGGCTGACAGATTTCAAGACGCTGCTGGGCTTTGAATTGGCCGAGCCGGCGACTAAGCGTGGGCTCTACGTGGTGGCGTGTGCGGCGCTGGTGGGGGCGTATTATCTGTGCCGCTATATCGTCGGCTCCAAATTGGGCAAATTGCTGGTGGCCATCCGCGACAGCGAGCACCGCTTGCGCTTTATCGGCTACCACATCACCCGCTACAAGCTCTTTGTCTTTGTCGTCGCCAGTGCCTTGGCGGGCTTGGGGGGGATGCTCTACGTGCCGCAGACCGGCATTATCACGCCGGGGCGCATGGACGTGCAGGCTTCGATTGAGATCGTGGTGTGGACCGCGGTCGGCGGCCGGGGGACGTTGGTGGGCGCGATCGTCGGAGCCGTGCTGGTCAACTTGCTCTACAGCTTTCTCACCGGCGCGTTCCCCGGCACTTGGCTCTATTTCCTCGGCGCGCTCTTTGTCGGGGTGGTGCTGGTCTTTCCCGAGGGCGTCGCTGGCATAGTCGGGCGCTTGCGCCAGCGGCTGGTGCCCGCGTAACGAAAGTTAGGCGATGGACAATCTATACGTGCAAAAGTTGAGTGTGTCGTTCGACGGCTTCAAGGCGCTGGATATCGACATCTTTGAGGTTGCTCAAAACGAATTGCGAGTGGTTATCGGTCCCAATGGCGCGGGCAAGACGACCCTGCTCGACGTGCTCTGTGGCCGGGCGCGGCCCGACGTTGGCCACGCCTATTTCAAGGATCAAGACCTGACCAAGCTGAGCGAGGACGAGATCGTCGATCTCGGGGTGGGGCGCAAGTTTCAAGCGCCGACGGTTTTTACTTCGCTGACCGTCGCCGACAATTTGATGCTAGCTGTGAAGGCCAATCGCGGCGTCTTCGCCTCGCTGTTCCACCGGCTCCAAGCGGCCGAGCGCCGCCGGATTGAGGAAGTGGCCGAGCGCACGGGGCTGGAGGATGTGCTCGACGAGGTTGCTGGTACCCTGTCGCACGGTCAGAAGCAGTGGTTGGAGATCGCCATGGTCATCTTGCAGGATCCCACGCTCTTTCTGGTCGATGAGCCAGCCGCGGGCATGACCGACGAGGAGACTTTTCGCACAGGAGAAATCCTCCAAGGGCTGGCCGAAGATCACGCCCTGATTGTCATTGAGCACGACATGGAATTCGTGCGGCAAATCGCCCGCAAAGTAACGGTGCTACACGAGGGCAGAATTTTAGTCGAAGGGCCGATGGAAGCGGTGCAAAACGATCCACGCGTCATTGAGTGCTATTTGGGAACGGCCATGGAACGGGAGGAGCGCAGTGCAGTCGGCTGAGACCACGCTGGCGGTGGAGGAGTTGGATATCCACTACGGGGGTAGCCGCATCTTGCGGGATATTAGCTTGCAAGTGCCCGGCGGCTCGATTGTGGCGGTGATGGGGCGCAATGGCGTCGGCAAAACGACGCTGCTCAAGGCGATCATGGGGCTGTTGGTGCCGAGCAAGGGCCGGGTGTTTTTTGCCGGCGAGGACGTCACTGCGCTGACGGCTGACAAGCGCACCCGACAGGGGTTGGGGTACGTGCCGCAGGGGCGCGAGATCTTTCCGCAGTTGACGGTGCGAGAAAACTTGGAGATCGGCTTGCAGGCGCGCGGAGGCGGTGGCGAGGTGCCCGAGGAAGTGTTCGCGCTCTTTCCAGTGTTGGCGGACATGCAGGAGCGGATGGGCGGCAATTTGAGCGGTGGGCAGCAACAGCAGTTGGCCATTGCCCGGGCGCTGGTCGGCGAACCCAAGGTCCTGATGTTGGACGAACCGACCGAAGGGATTCAGCCGTCGATCATTTTGGAAATAGAAAAGGTGTTGCTCCAGCTCAAGGAGCGGGGCGAGTTCGCCATTGTCTTGGTCGAGCAGTACTTCGACTTCGCGCGGCAGATCGCCGATCACTTCTTTCTTATGGACCGCGGCAGCATTCTGTTGCAGGGGACGGCTGACGAGCTGTCGGATGAAAGTATCAAGACCCATCTGACGTTTTGAGGGAGGATTCATGCGGCTTACACCGAGGGAAATCGACAAACTAGTATTGCACAACGCCGGGTTTGTGGCGCAAAAGCGCTATGCTCGAGGTCTGCGGCTGAACTACCCGGAGGCGACCGCGCTGATTGCGGCGCAGTTGCTCGAATTTATCC
>JAPOYQ010000605.1:3718-12030 GCA_026706505.1 Gemmatimonadota bacterium | reverse complement strand
GAGCGGGTAGCCACCTTGATGGACAAGGGCAAGCAGTTGCTCGGTATTGAAGATGTGTTGCCGGGGGTGCCGGAAATGGTGCACGAGGTGCAGGTGGAGGGGACGTTTCCCGACGGCACTAAACTGGTGACTGTCCATCAGCCGATCTGCCGGGCGCGGGGCAACGCCGAGTTGGCGCTCTATGGGTCGGGGCTGGTGCGGGTGGGAGAGACGTGGTCGCCGGACAACTCGTCTAGCGCCGCGCCTGGGGAAGCGCTGGTGGCGGATGAGGAACTCGCGCTCAACGCCGACCGCGAAAAAGTGGAGCTCGAAGTGGCGAATATGGGCGACCGCCCCGTACAGGTGGGATCGCACTTTCCCTTCTTTGAGGCCAACGCCGAATTGCGCTTTGACCGCGCGCGGGCCTATGGCTTTCGCCTCGATATTCCCTCGGGAACCGCGGTTCGTTTCGAGCCGGGGGAGACCAAGACGGTGACGCTGGTCGCCGTAGCTGGCAAGCGCGTCGTCCACGGCGGTAGCGGTTTGATCGGCGGAGCCTTGAGCGACGACAACAAGCAGGCGGCGCTGGCGCGAGCGCAAGAGCGCGGCTTTTTAGGAGCGGAGTAATCATGCGCATTGATCGACGCGCTTATGCGGACATGTACGGCCCCACCACCGGCGACCGGGTGCGGCTGGGCGACACGGATTTGGTCGTCGAGGTCGAGCAAGATCACACTGTGTACGGCGAGGAGTGCAAGTTCGGCGGCGGCAAAGTGCTGCGCGACGGCATGGGGCAGCAGAGCGGCGCGAGTCAAGAAGAGGCGCTGGACTTGGTGATTACCAATGCGCTGGTGCTCGACTACACGGGCATTTACAAGGCCGACATTGGCGTCAAGGACGGGCGCATCGCCGGGATTGGCAAGGCTGGCAACCCGGACATTATGCCGGGCGTTGCCGAGCAGATGGTCGTCGGTGCGACTACCGAAGTGGTGGCCGGGGAAAAGCTGATTTTGACGGCTGGGGCGCTGGATGTACACGTGCATTTTATCTGCCCGCAGCAAATTGAAGAGGCCATCGCCTCGGGCATCACCACGATGCTCGGCGGCGGCACCGGCCCGGCGACTGGAACGAATGCGACTACTTGTACTCCAGGGGCTTTTTACATTCGCACGATGCTACAGGCGGCCGATGCTTGGCCGCTCAATTTTGGCTTTTTGGGCAAGGGCAATTCGTCGTTGCGCCCGGGGTTGGCGGCACAAGTTGAGGCCGGAGCTTGTGGCCTCAAGCTGCACGAGGACTGGGGCACGACGCCAGCGGCCATTGATGCGTGTTTGGCAGTCGCTGAAGAATTCGACGTGCAGGTCTGCATCCACACTGACACGCTCAACGAGTCGGGTTTTGTCGAGGCGTCGCGGGCGGCCTTCAAGGGCCGGACGATTCACACTTACCACACGGAGGGCGCTGGTGGCGGCCACGCGCCCGATATCATGCGGCTTTGCGGCGAGGCCAATGTGCTGCCCTCTTCGACCAACCCGACGCGGCCCTTTACGATCAACACCATAGACGAACATCTGGACATGCTGATGGTCTGCCACCACCTCGACAAGAATATTCCCGAGGACGTGGCCTTTGCCGAGAGCCGGATCCGCGAGGAGACCATCGCCGCCGAAGACATTTTGCACGACTTGGGTGCGCTGTCGATTATCGCCTCGGACAGCCAAGCGATGGGGCGAGTGGGGGAAGTGGTGTGCCGGACTTGGCAGACGGCGCACAAGATGCGTCAGCAGCGGGGCCTGTTGCCCGAGGACGCGGGCGGTGCCGACAACTATCGCGCGCGGCGCTACGTCGCCAAATACACCATCAATCCAGCCATTGCTCACGGTCTCTCGGCCCAGATCGGCTCGGTGGAGACGGGTAAGCTGGCCGATTTGGTGTTGTGGCAGCCGGCTTTTTTTGGCGTCAAGCCCGAGCTAGTGATTAAAGGTGGAGTGATTGCCTACGCGCAGATGGGTGACGCCAATGCTTCGATACCTACGCCGCAGCCCGTGTATCCGCGGCCTATGTTCGGCTCCTACGGCAACGCGGTTGGGCCGACTTCAATGGCTTTTGTATCGCAGGCGTCGCACGAGCGGGTGGGGGAGTACGGGTTGGCGAAAGAGGTCGTGTCGGTCGAGCATTGCCGCGACATTGGCAAGGCCGATATGCGGCTCAACGACGTGGTGCCCAATATCGAGGTTGATCCGGAGACCTATAAGGTGAACGTCGACGGCGAGGAGATCACCTGCGAACCCGCGGAAAAGCTGCCGCTGGCGCAACTGTATCACCTGTTCTAAATGGAGCGTCTCTATCCGTTAATGCACCTAGCCGACAGTGCGCTGCCGGCCGGTGGCTACGCCTTTTCCAATGGCTTGGAAGGGGCTTATCAGTTGGGCTTGTTGGATGCGCCTAGAGCGCTGGAAGAGTTCGTGCATTCGGCGTTGATGGCTGCGGCCTACGGCGAGATTCCCTTCATCCATTCCTGTTATGCTGAATCCGACGAAGGTGCTGTGGCGGAGATGTTGCATTTCTACGACGCGATGATCGCGGCTCCGGCGATGCGCCGGGCGAGTTTGATCTTGGGCAAGAACTGGTTGCGGCTGATGGCGGGCTTGTACCCGGAGGTCAAGTTCGCAAACTTGAGGCGGGCGCACGCGCACTACACGGTGGTCTTTGGGCTGGCATTGAAGGCAGCGGGTTTTGCACAAGCCGAGGCCCAACAGCTCTACATGTTTCAAGTGCTTAGGGATCAGATGAGTGCTGCGGTGCGTCTTGGGATCGTCGGACCGATGGAGGCCACGCGACGGCAGTTGGGCCTGTATGTGCATTGCGAGGAATTGCTGGCAGAAGTTGCGGGACGGCCGTACGCACAATCGACGCGTTGCGCGCCGCAGCTCGACATCGCCCAGAGCGTACACGACGATCTTTATTCGCGTCTTTTTCAGAGTTGAACGCAGGAGGATGTATGGGACACGACCACGACCACACACACGAACCGTTTGACTCGCCCGGACTCTTCGCCGAGCGAGAAGGTTCGGATCCGCACCGCGATTTTGCCGACCGCGCCTTTACGGTGGGGATTGGCGGGCCGGTCGGCAGCGGCAAGACGGCGCTGTTGCAGGCTTTGTGTGAGAGGCTACGCGACGAGTATAGCTTGGGGGTGGTCACCAACGACATCTTCACCCGAGAGGACGCCGAATTTCTGCTTCGACACGAGGCGTTGGAACAGGAGCGCATCGTCGGCGTCGAGACTGGCGGCTGCCCGCACGCGGCGATCCGCGAGGATATTTCGCTGAATTTGAATGCGCTCGAAGACTTGATGGATCGTTTCGCCGGGAGTATTGACTTACTGCTGGTCGAAAGCGGCGGCGACAACTTGGCGGCTCATTTCAGCCGCGAGCTCGTCGATTATTCGGTGTACGTCATCGACGTGTCTGGTGGCGACAAAATTCCGCGCAAGGGTGGCCCGGGGACGACACAGTCGGATCTGTTGGTGATCAACAAGACCGATCTGGCTGAGATGGTGGGGGCGGATCTGGGGGTGATGGATCGCGATGCCAAGAAGATGCGCGGCGAGGGGCCGACGGTTTTTGCTTGCATCAAGGATCGGGAGGGACTGGAGGCGATTGTCGGGCACATTCTCACGGCGCGGGAGAGGGCTACTGTTTCTTTTTAATGGCCTCGGTAGCGGCCGTCTTGGCGCACTTGGCCGGGGCAATGGCATAGCCGCCCGACCCCAAATCAAGACGGCTAAAGACCTGATATGGCGTTTCGGTGGTTGGCACCTTGGGTACTGACGCCGCATACACTTGGAGGCCGCGCTTGAGCACCTCTGAGATGGAAAGGCCGGTCTGGTTACACAAAAGGGACAAGGTAGCTTCGGCATCGTCGTCGAGTTGAATCGTTCTAGTACCCATCTGAAACTCCCGTTGTTGGCTGCAAGACCGTGAATCCAGTACTTCACTGCCGCTAGGCTGTCGGTGGTCTACTCACGTGCCAAGGGCACGCACAACCGCTTCTGGCTCACGGTCGATAACAGTCAGTAGAACGCGGGCCGCGCGATCTGGAACGCGACGGCCTTGTTCCCAATCCTGCACTGCGCGTATGTCGAGACCGAACCGCTCGGCAAATTTCTTGCGACTCAGCTTCATGCCGTCACGAAGTGCGCGAATCCGTTCTGCGGTTGGGTCATCCACGATTCGGCAGGGAAGATCGATCTCACCGCGCACATGGGCGAGTACCTCTTCCAGTGCCGTCTCGATTTCTCGACCCAATGGAGTCCGTTCCGTTGTCATTTGGTTTTCTCCTTTTCCTTGATCGCTGCCACTAGCCTTGTTAGCGCCTTCTTATCCGCCGGGCTCAGGTCGTCTCGGTCGGCCTTCGCATAGGCTGTCAACATATAGACGGCTTCTGAACCGGTGTGATGGAAGTAAATCGTCCGAATGCCGCCCCGCTTGCCCCGGCCCGATCCGGCCCAACGTAACTTGCGAATACCTCCGGTTCTTGGAACAACCGACGCTCCAGTGGGATCGGCCACTATGGCAGCCTCCATCTCCCGTCGGCTGTCATCTGAAATCAGCCTGCGGATAGCCCGCTCGTAGGTCTGAGTGGCAAATATCTGCATAGCTATTAATATGCGGCATTGCCGCACTTGTATCAAATGGTTTTTAGGGAGACGGCACGTTCAGTGAGGAGCCGATGGTTTTTGCTTGCATCAAGGATCGAGAGGGGCTGGAGGCGATTGTCGAGCACATTCTCAAGGCGAGAGAGGGCGCTGTTGTCGGAGGCGGAGAAGCCGTTTTAACCTTGTTCATCTTAGGTGTATCGTTATCTTGGTTCATATAGCTATGACATAGTTGCTAACGACAAGAGAGCAGCTATCGCCATCGAAGCGAGGTCATCCTATGGCAGAAGCGAGACACAACGCTATTGAACTCGGGAAAGTAGTTTCTCGGGATCCAGAGATACACAGCGGCGATTTGGTATTCGCTGGCACTCGGGTTCCAGTCGGCACACTTGTGGACTACCTCAAGAGTGATCATTCAATTGAAGAATTTTTGATTGATTTCCCTAGCGTCGAACGCTGGCAGATCGAATCGTATCTCGATCTTTGAGCAGATTCCAAGACTCTACTGTCCCAAAGTCGTGCCCAACTAACGAGATTTTCAAGCCGCATTGGCACTGAGTCAAGTCGTTTTCCTGCCGTACGGCTTGGCTGCTTCCTGTTCCTGACTATCTCGTTTCCGCCAATAAAACCAATCAGGAACGGGTGGATTCGAACGGCGATGCTCAAAGATTTCGTCCTGAATACTCCGAATGTCAGATGGTGAGGGCGAGTTTTCGTCAGAAAATCTCGATAGGTAGCGATGAATTCTATCGACACGCTCGATCGCCTCGTCTTGATTCTTGATTTCACCTAGTCCCCAAGCAAGAACGCGGATATTAGATGCAATTATTGCGATAAGCTTCGCAACTGTAATCCCAGTTAAAACAGACAGACAGAGAACCGAAACTGCGAAAATCCAAAAGCTTACCTTTAGAACTTTACTCCAGCTACGACGTAGGTTTACATCCCACCAGGAATTCATTCGCTGACAATGAATCTTGGAGAGAATTGGATCGTTGGGAATTGAGTCTGGTGGATACCAATCGCGTAATCCCTCTGAAACTTTAGGCTTGCTTTTGGCCTCGATAGTAAGTTGCCTGACTCGGTCAGGCGTAGGATACTGGATGCCTTTTTGTGCAGGCCACGGCAGATTAAGAACAAAGCAGTCGAAGTCTTCCTGAATTGTAGCCGCCTCTTTTTTGGAGGCGCTTTCCTTCCTTTTGAGAACCTGTTGATCAAGAAACCACGTGATGAGAGACACAAGAAGGACGAAGTAGCTAAATCCTTGGTTTTCCACCACAGAAGCCGAGAGACCCAGGATCACAACTATCAAGATTAACACTATATCAATATTACGCATCCACTTGGCACGCTGGTACAGTAAGCGTTGAGCAGCTAGTTTCGCCAGAGATTTGGGCTGATTCTGTCTTTCTTGAATACTCATCTGTAATAGCTTGGAAACTCGTAAGCAAAGAGCTTATCCCACCAATCGAATGCTTCTTTGATATTACCACGCTCTTCCGCTTCGCGTGCCTTGGTCGCCCGGGATAGGGCCGTTGATATTTTCGACTTGGCACTCGATAAGTCAGCATCAGACTTACACGGCGATATATAGCCTGAGATTCCCATTGGGTCACGAATCTGTGCTAAATCTATATCGTCGAGTAGAGCGAAAACACGTTTGACGTCAATCGAGTAGACAATTGATTTTTCCTCGGACGCGTATTTTGCAACTCGTAATTCAAGATAAAACGAGGAAATCGGAACATTCTGAAAGTATTTCCACGCCTTAATGAAGCGAATTAACGGCTTCACTTTAGACGATAGTTTACTATCGACTGAACGCACATATTCGTTATGAGCATCAGGACTAGCATCCATCCAGTCATCTGCACAATCTGGAATACCATAAATATTAAAATTTTTCTCAGTCCGACGATAATAAGCGGGTGTTACCTCCGTGGTTTCTTTAGCATCGGTCCCGAAGGGAACCACTACTGCGGGACAGGCCGTTCGAACTCCGGTGTCCGGAAATCGCGCCGCAAGGACATTGCGGAGCTTAGTCAATGAGCTAGACGAATTTTGATTGAGATTTTCGCTCGGAATGCTAGCCATGTAGTCAACATCGCTGTAGCCCGAGATGGAGGTCCCGTTTCCGAAAGATCCTGTGCGCCAAAAACGCCGGAGTCCAAAATTCGATTTGATGCATTGTTCAATAGAAGCGCGATGTCGTTTCGCTGCATCGGATTCGTAGCTTGATGGCGTTAGCTTTTTGAGGAAATCGCGAAATCCTTCATCAACTGTTCGTGGCATGGCTATCTCCTAAAAATATGGTTTAAATCTTAGAATTACGTCTGCATCAGATCGCGAAAACTGGTGATCTTGGATTTGAAATGGTACTTCGCCGACCACTCGGCAAGAAACCCATCGGCTTCTTCTATAGTCAGGTGGCCAGCCTTGATCAGCGTCAACACCAAGTCCTCTGTCTGACAGAGCGCCAAGTCCTCACGTCGGCGTTGGCCTTCAGTTCTCGCTCTTCGATCCTGAAGTCCGGCGACCCAATCACGAGTAATCGCTACGGCCAGAACAGCGCACTCACCAGCTCCAAGCCTCCCATCCGCCCGAAGGTCTGTAAATAGCACAACCTCCACAGGATTGCGGACACTTTGTAAATCAAGTGTGCCCGCAGCCACAGCATCGTTGACAACCTTCCTCTGTTTTGGACGCCTCACTTCATCTAAAACCTGGTCGAGCAGCACGACCGATGTGCCGAGTTGACCGAGTAACTCAACACGACCGATCTTCACAAAATTCAGCAAGATCGAAGTGTCGAGGACAATCGGCGTTGGGTCTTGCTGCTCCATTCAAAGTGCCTCAATCCGCCAAATCGAGAATCGTCTCGTCATCAATATTCAACAAGCGGCCCACTTCGAGCAGCCGTCCCTGCGAAATTTCCCCACGCCACCACGCTTCCAGAGCCAGCGACAGAATCTGCCAATCCAATTCGTGGTCCCAATGTGCTTCGTCTTCGGAGTCCTCTACATCTGAAAATGCTTTTACAGTGCGGAGGTATCGCTTGGCCTCTTCAGTCTGGTCGAGAAGCGTCTGGGCTTGTTCTTGGCTGACGAGATTCAAGCCGCGCAGCCGCCAAACCGCCGCTGTATAGCTTACCTCAAAGTGCCAAGCCAAAAGCGCCACGTCTGCATAGGTCACATTCTGTGAGCGCGCTGGGCTACGCAATTGACCTTGGATCCCTTCTTCAGTGACCGCATCCACCGCTGCTTCCTCTCGGCGGGTACCTCTCCCTTTGCCCAAGTTGTACAGAAAATCTCGCACGCCCTCTTCGGGCATGAGGAAGGCGGCGGCAAAGGCATTGGCCCGCTGTTCGGTTCGCGTCTTGGCGTTGTGAGCACTCGTAACAGTGGCTGGTTCATCGCGGTCCATAAGCGCGTGACCGTGTTCGTGGGCAAACGAAAACCGCCTCCGCACCGGTGCTTGAGTGAGGTTCGCCAAAATCGCCATGCCGAAGTCTGGACTGCTCAGAAAGAGACCAGAGATTTCATCGGGCAACGGCAAAGCGGCCGTCCAGATATTCTGGTGGGCCAAGGTCTCAGGCACTTTGACGGGTGCTTGGCCCAAATCGAGACGCCGACGCTCTTGCTCGGCCACAAGCTGGCCTTGGGCGATGGCC
>JAPOYQ010000605.1:1468-3689 GCA_026706505.1 Gemmatimonadota bacterium | reverse complement strand
ACTTTGCAGACCCGGCTCGGCGCGAAAAAGCGCAACGACCGGGTCTTCCTGTTCGATCGGGCTATTCGGGTTGACGAACCATTCGACTGGCCGGCCGTACAGGTCTGCAAGATGAGTCAGCTCAAGCGTGGAGACCTGCCGCTGGCCAGATTCCATGAGGCTGATGGCGGATCGCTGTAGGCCGAGTACCGCACCGGCGGCTTCCTGCGTGATCTGCCTGCTTTCGCGTGCCCACCGCAGTCGTTGCCCGATCTCTTCGAGGGTAATGAGCATGGTGCACCTCCGAGTTGTTAGGGTCTGAATGAGTTTATATTATCGAACTCTATTTGTCAATATATGGTTAATAAGGTGCTAATTTAGAAACAAAATCCGCATGGAATAAGAGCGCGACATTCATCGGAAATCGCTTGTCTTGGAGCGTTTAAACTTCGTGAAAGAGCCTGCGCCCACCGCACTCAATGGTGAAAAAGCCGCACTCCCGAATTAATCATCAGCATTCCGTATTCGTCTGCCGCCTCAATTACCAGATCATCCCGCGTTGACCCGCCAGCTTGGACTAAGTACTCCACGCCCGAACGCTGCGCTCGGTCGATGTTGTCGCGGAAGGGGAAGAAGGCGTCTGAACTCAGCGCCACGCCCTTGAGATGATCCAGCCATTCCCGCTTCTCCTCGGCACTGATCCGTTCTGGCACCTCGCGGAAGTTGGCTTCCCAAGCCCGGAGTTCGGCCGGGGTGACGTCGTCTTGCAGATAGATGTCGATGGCGTTGATTTTTTCCGGGCGCTTGAGGCCCTTGGCGAATTTCATGCCTAAGACCTTGGGGTGCAGGCGCAGATACCAGTTGTCGGCCTTGGCGCAGGCCAAGCGCACGCAGTGGACGCGCGACTGCTGGCCAGCACCCGTGCCGATGACTTGGCCGTCGCAGGCTAGGCACACGGAGTTGGATTGGGTGTACTTGAGGGCGATGGTCGCCACCGTCAGGTCGCGGCGGGCACTGGCCATCAAGTCCTTGCGGGTCGTGACGATGTTGTGGAAAAAGGCGTCGTCGGGGATAAAGTCATTGCGTTGCTGCGCGAGTTGGACGCCGAATATCTCGCGTTGCTCGGTCGCGGCAGGCGCGTAGTTGGGATCGATTTGTAGGATGCGATACTGGCCGCCCTTTTTCTTTTTTAAAATCTCTAAAGCTTCTGGCTCGTAGCCGGGAGCGATGATCCCCTCGGAGACCTCGACCCGGATGAGATCGGCCGTAGGGAAATCGACCACGTCGCTCAGGGCGATCCAGTCGCCAAAGGAGGCGAGGCGGTCGGCACCGCGCGCGCGGGCATAAGCCGTGGCCAGCGGACTGAGGTCGCGGTCGGCGACGAAGTAAGACGCGCTCAGGGACTCGTCGAGCGGTGCGGCGACGGCGGCACCGGCTGGAGAAACGTGTTTGAACGAAGCGGCAGCCGGTAGGCCGAGGGCACTCTTGAGATCGCGGACGAGCTGCCAAGCGTTGAGTGCGTCCATGAGGTTGATGTAGCTGGGGGCATCGTTGAGCGGCTCGATGGGCAGGTCGCGGCCATCGGCCATTGAGCAGCGGGCTCCTGCTTGGTGGGGATTGCATCCGTAGCGCATGTCGATTGTCGCGGGCATAGTTCCTCCTCAATGAGACCATTTGACAAAGGTTAGGGCGGCGTATTATGTTCGGCAATCGCGGTAAAAAGACAATCGCCAATCAACCCATTTTTGACAAGCCAAGGCGAGGTAGAACGATCATGTTCAAAGGTTGTAGTACAGCCCTAGTGACGCCCATGAGCGCAGACGGCAGCATTGACCACGGCGGCTTGGAGCAACTCGTAGAATTCCAAATTGCCAACAATATCCAAGCGGTGCTCGCCGTCGGCACGACCGGTGAAAGCCCGACTCTGCTATGGGAGGAGCACAACGAAGTCATCGATCGCACGGTTGCGCTGGCCAAGGGACGCACCCTATCGATTGCTGGCACGGGTAGCAACTCCACCAAGGAGACCATGGCGGGCAGCGAGCACGCCGCTCACATCGGCTCAGACGCCGTGCTGCTGGTCGATCCCTACTACAATGGACCCAGCTCCTTGGAGATCCGCCGCGAATACGTCGAGCCGGTGGCGCGGGCCTTTCCCGAAGTGCAGATCATTCCCTACATCATCCCCGGGCGCACCGGCTGCATGATGCAGGTGGAAGATTTGGCCATCCTCGCCCACCAG
>JAPOYQ010000605.1:0-1458 GCA_026706505.1 Gemmatimonadota bacterium | reverse complement strand
CAACGTGGCCCAAGTTAAAGAGGCGACCGGCGACTTGGACAACATGGCCAAGACGCGCCGGCTCTGCGGCGATGATTTTACCATCCTCTCGGGCGATGACGATAAGACCGTGCCGATGATGAAGAGCGAGGATATCCGGGCCGCCGGCGTGATCTCGGTGATGTCCAACGTCATTCCGGGTCCCATCCAGCGGCTCACCGAACTGCTCAACGCCGGCCAAGAGGACGAAGCCGATAGTTTAGCGGAGAAGCTAGCGCCGCTTTTTGGCATCGTCGGCGTTGCGACCACTGAGCAGAGTGCTTATGGCCCGGTCGAGTGCAAAGCGCGCAATCCGGTGCCGATTAAGACGCTGATGAATATTCTCGGCATGCCGGCCGGACCCGTGCGGCAGCCGCTAGGCAAGATGACGCACGCGGGCGCGCAAACGGTGCTGGACGCCGCGCGCCAAGTACATGCCAACGACCCAACGGCTTTTGCGCCGGTCGCCGAGTTTTTCGGGGTGGATGTGGAAGCGCGTCTGCACGACGACTCGCTGGTCGAGCGCGTGGTGTATCCATCGTATTAATCGAGGCTAAGAGCGATGACTAAAATCGTAATCTGCGGAGTGGCCGGGCGCATGGGGCAACGGCTGGCCCATTTGACTTTGGCGGCTGCTGATTTGGAGTTGTGCGGCGGCAAGGAGCGCCCAGATCACGAGGCTGTGGGGCGCGACATCGGCGAAGTAGTAGGCACCCGGCACCTCGACCTAACCGTCAGCGACACGCTGTCGGGCATCGTCGAACCCGACCAAGTAGTGGTCTGTTTTACGACCCCGGAGGCGACCCTTGAAGACGCGGCCCTCTGCGCGGTGCGCGGGGTGCCCATGGTGGTGGGGACCACGGGTTTTACCCCAGAGCAACTTGCGGAATTTAATCGGACGGTAGCGGACATCACCTGCGTGTTTGCGTCGAACTTCAGCACGGCTATGAACGTGCTCTTCAAGCTGGTCGAAGAGGCGGCCCGGATCTTGGGCGACGACTACGATGTGGAAATCATGGAGGCGCATCACCGGCACAAGGTTGATGCTCCCTCTGGGTCGGCGCTGACGCTGGCCGAGCGGGCCGCGGCCGGTTTGGGCCGCAACTTGCGCGAGGTAGCCGTACACGGGCGGGAGGGCGTGGTTGGCGAGCGCTCCCGCCAAGAGATTGGCATGCACGCGATTCGCGCCGGCGACTTGGCGGGCGAGCATACGGTGCTCTACGCAGCCCCGGGCGAGTGCCTTGAACTGCAACACCGCGCCACGAGCCGCGATTCCTTTGCTTTGGGCGCGCTGCGCGCCGCTCGCTTTGCCGCGCAGGCCGAGCCGGGGATGTACTCGATGGGAGACGTGTTGGGGCTGGGTTGATCGCTCAGCGCTTGGGGCGGAGGAGGTGCTGCGGTGTCGGCCACAGGGTCTGGAGCTTGTCGCGTAGCCGCGCG
>JAPOYQ010000938.1:750-2188 GCA_026706505.1 Gemmatimonadota bacterium | reverse complement strand
GATCTGTTCTCCGCCCTGGTCCATGCCACTGAAGACGGTGACACGCTATCGAACGAGGAATTGATCGCCAATGCGATCCTTCTCTATGTCGCTGGTCACGAGACCACCGCTGGCGGCACCTCACTCGCTCTGTATTCCCTCCACAACAATCCAGAGCAGTTCACCTACCTGAAGCAAAATCCGGGCTCGATTCCGGGCGCCATCGATGAGCTCCTGCGATACGACACCCCCGGACAAGGCACGGCTCGAGTGATCATGCAGGAAACGTCGTTTGGTGATCACCAGATCTCACCAGGTAACATTGTGTTGGGCTACATCGGCGCAGCAAACAGAGATCCAAGCATCTTTGATGCGCCCGACGCGCTCAACTTTGAGCGAGACTTCACAAGAACCAGACCGCTGACCTTCGGTGGCGGCGCACATATGTGCGTCGGTCGCAATCTGGCGCGGCAGGAGTTCGAAGTCGCATTCACAACGCTGCTCACCGAGCATCCGTCCGTGCGCGTTGTGGAGGACGAATGCGTGTTCAGGGATACCCCGCTCATGCGGGGGTTCAAGGAACTGCCGATTGAGTGGTGAAATGCGATCGAGAGTTCGCCCCATCAGCATCGATATAGGTCGATATCTCAAACCCCTAAAGCTGCAGAACGCGTTTCGCAATAATGTTCTTCTGAATTTCGTTGGCACCACCGTAGATGGACTGAGCACGCGTGCCGAGGTACTCCATCGTCGCCTTCGCGGGTTGTCGCGGATTGTCTGGCTCGAATTTCTCGACCAAGCTCGAAGCGTGCATCAGCATCGCAAGTTCCGCTATGTCCTGGGCAATTTCCGTTGCAAGAATCTTCAGAATCGAAGACTCGTCTCCTGGTGACTCGCCATCCGCCACCGAGGCCAGTGTTCTCAAGACCGTGAGATCAAGCGCATCGAGCCGCACATGCAGCGCATCTACGCGATGTCGAAAGGCGGAGTCGTTGCTTAGGTAGGGGTCACCCGCAACATAGGCGCCAATCGCCGCCATTTGCATCCGCTTTTGAGCAACGTGGGCATAGGATGTTCGCTCATTGCCCAAGAGGAAGTTGGCGTAGTGCCAACCTTCTCCTTCACTGCCAATTCTGTTTTCGACCGGAATGACCACATCATCAAAGGTCACACGGTTCAACGAATGACGGCCGTCAATCGAAATGATGGGGTGCACCTCGATGCCCGGCGTATCCATCGAGACACACAGAAAGGTAATGCCCTGTTGCTTTCTTTCCTCGGTAGAAGTCCTAGCGAGCAGAAACATCCAATCAGCATGTTGAGCCAGGCTGGTCCAGATTTTCGTCCCGGTCACGCGGTAGCTGTCGCCGTTTTTGGCCGCCTGCATGTTCAGTGAGGCCAAATCAGAGCCCGCGTCGGGTTCCGAATACCCCTGCGCCCAAAACGTCGTACTTTGCTG
>JAPOYQ010000938.1:0-740 GCA_026706505.1 Gemmatimonadota bacterium | reverse complement strand
CACCTCGCCTTCTGATCATCCGAACCGAATGCGCATATCACTGGCCCGACATAGATGACACCCATCGGCACCGGGCTAGTCGCTCCTGCGGCTTCCAACTCCTGATCAAAGATGTACTTTTGATTGGGCGTCCAACCTGGGCCACCATACTGCCGAGGCCAGTTGACGCAAAGCCAGCCTTGCTCAGCCAATGCGCGTTCAGCGCGCTGGTAGTCGATCTTGTCAAGCGAAACGCCGCTGGCAGCCTTCTGAAGAAGGTCCTTTGGATATTGGGTGCTAAAGAACGCTCGGACCTGCTGCCGAAACTGTGCATCGGCTGCACTGAAGTTCATGTCCATCAGCAACTCCCGTTTTGGCGGTGCGAGGGCATGAGGAACAGAAGGTTCACGCCCTCGATTCGAGCTGCTGGCGACATTGAGGGCGGGAGGCCCTCGCTCCGGAACCTTCGCTCATCGGGAATCTCTGGCCGGGCCCGCACTTGGTGGGCGAAGGTCCGGCTAATGCGGATTGAACACCTCGTCAATCGAGTCGGCGTCAAGCACATTGTCCCCCCAAGCCTCCAAGTCGGTCGCGGAAGCCTTGCTGAGACGTGCGTCCACCACCGACGACAGTGTGCCGAACTTTCGGCGTAGCTGTCGCTCTAGCAACTTGCGCTCGCCTTCCATTCGACCCCGGTGATGGCCTGCGATGTCGCCAAGCTGCATTCCTTCCGCACGGCCCTCTTCGCGGGCCCGCTGGAA
>JAPOYQ010000556.1 GCA_026706505.1 Gemmatimonadota bacterium | reverse complement strand
GCGATGCAATCAAGTCCTGTAGGCTGTCCTGTAGGCTGTCCTGTAGGCTGCCCAGTGACGCGCTTGCCTGTCGCTCTTCGACATTCACTCTGTGTGGTCGGCAAGCACCCGGAAAGCTAAGATGCCCGGCTCCGACCAGACCATTGCCCCGTGCCTGAGCCGATCCCCACAGCAGATAGCACCGACGCATTGACGCGACTCGCCTTCGCAGTTTACGGGAACCTCGGCGTCTACGCGTTGTTGCTTGGCTCCGGGCTCTCGGGGGCAGCCGGCATACCGACGGGCTGGGAAATAACTCTCGATCTGATCCGCCGGGTGGCCATGGCTCAAGGTGAAACGGACCAGCCAGACTGGTCGGCATGGTACATGGGGAAGTTCGGAAAGGAACCCAGTTACCCAGAATTGATCGCCCAACTCGGCCCTTCCCCGGACGAGCGCCGAGCGATTCTAAACGGCTACATCGAGCCGACAGAGGATGACCTACAGCAAGGACGAAAAATGCCGACGAGGGCGCACCATGCCATCGCCGGTCTCGTTCAGCGCGGTATGGTCCGGGTTTTCATCACCACCAACTTTGACCGGTTGCTGGAGCAGGCGCTACGCGAGCGTGGAATTGAGCCGACAGTCGTCGACTCCGTGCATGCGATCCGCGGTGCCGAGCCGATTACGCACGCCAGGTGCTACCTTCTCAAACTGCACGGCGATTACAAGGATTCGCGAATTCGCAATACCGATCTCGAACTCTCGGAATACCCCGCAAAATTCAACACACTCCTCGACCGAATCTTCGAGGATCACGGTCTGATCGTCTGCGGATGGTCGGGCGCATGGGACGTTGCGCTTTATGACTCCATCCTGGAATGCCGCTCTCGCCGATATTCGACGTATTGGGCCGCGCATGGACCGCTTGAAGACGCCGCCCAACGAATCGTCACTCAACACCGAGGCCAGATTCTGCCCATTGCCGATGCCGACAGTTTCTTCGGGCATCTTGAAAATCAGGTTCAATCGCTCGCTCACACCCATCGACGAAACCCCGAAAATGTAGACCTGCTAGTCGCGACAACAAAACGTTTCGCCGCCGACCACAACCGTCGGATAGATCTCAACGATCTGCTTGAGTCCGAGGTGCGAAGGTGCCTCCACACTCTGCACTCGTCCATGCCCGAGGTGGACGCAACTATAGCCGGCGCCGAACAACTCATCGCGTTTCAGCAATCGACAGCTGAGCCGCTTGGCCGCATGCTCGGAGTCCTCGGACGATGGGGTGACGGCACAGAGCACGATTCCGCAGTCAATGGGTTGCTTGCAGTCTGGCTCCAGGCCGCCGAGAGCACACCCGCCATTGCGTACCTGCGCCACTACCCGGCGGTTCTCCTGCTTTGGGCCTATGGGATCGGCCTCACTATTGCGAACCGCTGGCGCGACCTGCACAACCTGCTTTCCCACCCGGTCAATACAGGCCAAGGCGCTCCGCAACGCCTTGTTTCCATCGTCTCGGATTGGCTCCTTGAAGGGTATCGGAACGAGCTTTGGAAACGACTCCCTGACCACCAAAACAGCCGGACGCCTGACTCCGACCATCGTTATCGCGTCTTGGACGGTTGGCGCGACAGCTTCGCCGACGTCTTCCCTGACTTCGAAGATCTCCACGACATGTGGGAGATACTGTTGGCGTTGATTTACTGTGAACCGGCACCTGGCGAACGGGTCCGTGACGGCTGGACGCCCGTCGGTCGTAATGTGTGGCGCCATCAGTCCCGCGTTCGCATCCTAGGGCGTTTCGCCGACGGCGACCTGCATAACGAGCTTGTCGCTGCGGGACTCGCCGGTGGAAGCGGAGACCGCCTGGCCGCCAACCTCAAAACCTACGCCGATTTCATGGAACGGATGCGCTGAACCGAGGACGCAGCGCTCGCGCTGTTTTCGCCCTGTGTTTCTACCCCCGCAGATTGCGGTAGTGCAAATCGCAGAACTAAAGCATCCAAGGACGTCGCAATTGTCACAACATCGCAAGATGTGCCAGTTCGGTGCTGACAATCGCATCTCCGAACAGGTAATCAGCCAAATACGTCTGCTGGACATATGAGAGAAAATGCATTTAAATCAGTAAGTTGATGACAGTGTGCCGCGCAGGCGACGGCCGCGGCGGCCTTGGATTGACCCTGCTGGTCAAGCCCTCCCGCGTCG
>JAPOYQ010000314.1 GCA_026706505.1 Gemmatimonadota bacterium | reverse complement strand
GTGAACCAAGGAACGAGGTACGGATTCAGAAACTGGAGACCGACGGCAGTGAGAACCACCCAGACCAGTGCGCCCCATGTGTTTCTCAGCAACGATAGTAACGATTTTGTTGTCGTACTCTTTTCCCTGATGCGACGCCTCATTCCAAACAGCATTCGATAGGCGACGAACACACGTCGTGAGAGGGCAAATCTGGCCTTCCAGAAAAGCCGAGCTTGGGCCAAAAGTAGAAACAAGGTGCTACGCATTGTGTATCTCTATAGGGGCGGGAGTTCAATCAGGAAGGAATCGGCAAACAATCCTCCTCCGCCTGGGGATACAGGGCGTCGATCTGTCGTTAGATGGTCAGCGTGCGATCGATGGCCGTCACTATCCGGCAATTGGTGCGGATGTCGTCGAATTCAAGTCGGTGCTCCTTGCGATCTTTCAGCCACTTTTCGCAGACCTGGTAGCCGCCGATCCGGTACTCATGGATTTCCCGGGAACCTGACCAAAATACTGGGTTCTGTTGATGTAGAGGCATTGATCATCGGCGTCGTAGCGAAAGCCCTGCGCCTTGGTTTTTGCGACTCTTGCATCGCCCTTGCCCTCGAACTGGCAGGTCGGTGGATCGAGTTCCGGAGATTTAAGCAGATGCAGCCCAGCCAAGCGAGCGCCGAAATTGGCGAGTTCCGGTAATCGCGACTCGAATTCTGAGCGGACATTCTGCCAATTCTCCTTATAGTAATCGAGGAGTCCCCTTTGAACTGCCTCGATGTCCTCCCCACACTCTGCTACATAGGCGAATGGCGTTGTGTACTGCGGCAACCACCCGGACCTACCGAGCACGTCGCAACTAAAATTCCACTCCACGAACTCCCGCACTATGGGAGCAGCGTCCTACTTGAGGTGCCGCAACTTCATTGCTAGAAGCTGAAGCCGTTGGGCTATTTCTGTAAACAGGACCTTCGAAGCAGCTGACCACTTCCTGAACTCGTCAGCAAACGCATTCGAGTCACGAAACGCTCGGACTTTGTCGGGACCCCCAAATTTCTTGTCGTCCATATCACTCCCTGCCTATCCCGGTCACTAACAGTATCGCTGCGATCCGCCTCGTAATATCGGCGAAATACTGGACTTCTGCTGGCGAAAGTGAGCGGTTCAGAATGTCGCGTTCCCGGTAGGAGAGCCATTTCTTGAGGACTTGGTATCCGCCGAGCTTGTAATTCCAGACGGCGGCAGGGACGTTCCGCCAAAACGCCTCACTGTTGAGGTAAATATCAAAGGTCCTGTCGCTGAGGACCGGCAGGGCGTCTCCCATGGCGGCACGCTCCTTGGGCGTGTAGGTGCATTCGACGGCCCGGCCCTTGCCGGGCATCACGGCGTCGCTTGGCCCGTAATGCCCCCAGCCAGCCGTCACCGCGAAGTCGTCGCCGGTCATATTGCGCTCGTGCGTCGTGGCTGGCACGGCGATTGCGGCGATCTTGGGCGCGAGCGGCAACCGTGTCACGCCGGGGGCTGGGGTGTCGGGGTCAAGCAGCGCGGCGAGTTCACGACCGCGCACCGCCGATTTGGCGAGTACCTCCGCAGCGGCTTCGCCCGCTCCTTCCGGCCAGCCGGGAAGCGGGATGCGCGGCCACTCCATGCGCAACGCCCCGGCGTTGGCCTCGCGGTAGGCAGGATCGTGGAGCACTGCTAGGACATGGTGGAACAGGTCTTCCACACCCAGTCCCAGACGGTCGAGGTAGTGTTGTGCCGTGCTCGACAGGTTGGGACGGCGTTGTCCACTGTTGTCGATGCCCTCATCGCGGAGCCACGCCGGAATGCAAGTTGCACTGCGGTCCATCAGATCAATACAGCCCATATGGGAGATCACTTGTGGAGGTGACCATTCCCGGCGGGGCTTTTGCTGAGCAACCAACCATAAATTCCCCTCGAACACATGCCGTGGGTAGCGGGGGCTCTTCTCGCGCAGCAGCTTTGTTTCAGCTTCCCAATAGAGCCAGCGATAGTCGAACGGACGATAGGCGTAACGGACGAAGCCAGCCTCATCCGGACTGCCGCGTGCAAGCAGCGTGTCGCGCACCTTGCGGGCATCGAACCGTGCAGTGTCCGTCATTACACGCGGATAGCGCCGCGCGATGTCCTCATGGCTTAGTACACCGTTTCATAAGTATGGCTACGTATATTAGGCGGCCAAGTCGAGTCGCG
>JAPOYQ010000338.1 GCA_026706505.1 Gemmatimonadota bacterium | reverse complement strand
CCAGTAGATTCGTCTCCGAGCATAAGAGCGGAGAACCGCATGCAAAACCGGTCTTGATAAATTCCGGCCCTCAATGTATCCTCATTGTATCTACTATCTATAGGAGGTAAAGATATGGAAACCCGTGTGCAAAAATGGGGCAATAGTTTAGCCCTGCGCATTCCCAAACCACTCGCTATTCAGATTGGGCTTGAACTCAACTCACCGGTCGAACTATCGCTACGTGGTAAGGAGTTAGTCATTGAACTTGTAAGGCCGTCTAGCTTGAAGTTGGACGATCTTTTAGCCCAAGTGACTGAGCACAACTTACACGGTGAAATAGATACTGGACCTGCGACGGGCGGTGAAGTATGGTGAGATCGACCGAGTACGTCCCACAGCGCGGTGATGCGGTGTGGATTAACTTCAATCCGCAAGTAGGGCATGAGCAAGCAGGACATCGACCCGCCGTCGTGGTTTCACCAGGGGCTTATAACAGCAAGACCCGCTTGGCAATTCTCTGCCCAATCACTAGTCAAGTAAAGGGGTATCCCTTTGAGGTCGCCATCCCTACGGGGCTAGACGTAACGGGTGTTATTCTAGCAGATCAGGTCAAGAGCATGGACTGGCGGGCGAGAAATGCAGCGTTGATATGTCCTTTGCCCACAGAGATCGTGGATGCTGTTTTACAGAGAGTCGAAACGCTCTTAGCAAGAGAGTAATTGTGCAGGTCGGTTTTCGCACTATCTAGGGAGAAGGCCCCAGCTAAAGGCAAGACCTCGCTGCATCCGCACTGATTAATCCTATCCGCGTCGGCTGAAGAGAAACGACTCGGTCCTCCTTTTTTCTATTGCCATTGTGCAGGCTCGCTCTCAGCCTCTAGGACATGGCACTTTCCATCCGAAGCGGCGCAGTTCTGCACCTATGCCGTCTGCCTCTCGCGCACGTAGCCTCATTTTGGCTCCTCCTGCTCATTGCAGCCGTCCCGACGCGCGCTGAATCACCAAACGACTCCACGCGCGCTGTAACGGCCCTGCGCGTCGATCAGCCGCCGCAGATCGACGGTCATCTCTCCGAGCCCGCTTGGCAGAAGGCCGAGGTAGCCGGGAACTTCTTCCGCGCTCAGCAAAATCGCGGCATGCCCGCACGACTGCGCACGGAGGCATTCGTTCTCTACGATGCGGTGGCGATTTATGTCGGCTTCCGCTGTTGGGAGCCGGATATGACCGGACTCCGCGAAACGCTGACGCGTCGCGACACGCGGATTTGGGGCGACGACGCCGTCGAGGTCATTTTCGACACCTACCACGACGACCGCAATGCCTACGTCTTCGGCATCAACACGCTCGCAACACAGATGGACCAGCGCATCAGTAACGAGAGTTCCTTCACCTTTGCCTGGGACGCCTCGTGGGAGGCAGAGGTACAGAAGTACACAGACCATTGGACCGCTGAATTTGCCATACCGTTGGCCGAACTGCAGTACGATAAAGAAGGCACCACGTGGGGTGTGAACTTCTGGCGGGCTCACCCCATCGATCAGGAATCCTATTCTTGGTCCGACACAGGCGGTGACTTTGGCCGCATCTCCGAATTCGGTGAGTTGCGAGGGCTTCAGCTAACTACTGTCACAACAGAGACCGTCCGTCTAGCTTTTCTGCCCTACGCCAGCTACCGCGCCCTCGAAGACCGCCCCGACGACGGGGATGCTGGCATCGATTTAATCTACCAGCCGTCGGCTAGCTTGATCGGCAACCTAACGGTATTTCCCGACTTCTCACAGCTAGAGAGCGACCCAACGCTGATCAACGTCAACGATGAACGCGAGCTGTCTTTGCCCGAACGCCGGCCGTTCTTTCGCGATGGAGCGGAACTGTTCGATCTGCCTCTGCGCCTGTTCTACACGCGCCGAGTACAGGAAATCGATTTAGGCGTCAAGGGCACGGGAAAAGTGGGCGGCTACACATGGGCTGCC
Source organism: Gemmatimonadota bacterium (assembly GCA_026706505.1). The sequence goes on along the minus strand of JAPOYQ010000338.1, from coordinate 19,551 downwards.
GTAAACGCGTACGGCAAGCTCATCGACCGCTACGACGGCGATGCCAAACGACGCGCCAACCTCGTCAACCTACGCCTCAACCGCGACATTGGCGAGCGCACCGTCATCGGCGCTATGGCGGTCCACAAGCACCAGAGCGACCGCGATGTGGGCCTGCTATCCCTCAACGGTCGCCTCGGTCTCGGGCGCGATTGGACCGCCACGGGCCAGTTCGTAGGCAACTCCACTGGCAGCAGCCCCCATTATGCCTATCACGCCTCGACCGAATGGCGCAACCAGTCGGGTCTGAGCGGCTTTGTCGAACTCGAAGAGATCCGCGACGGGTTCCGACCGAATGAAACCGGTCTGGAAGACGAGGCGTATCGCCGCGCACGGGGCACCTTTACCTTCCTCAACGAGTATTCAGAAGGTAGCACGCTGAATGCCCTCATGCTGCGCGGCCGAGTGTTTCGGCAGACAGACGAGACGGGTCGTCTGCGCGAGCAATACGCCCAAGCTGAGGGATCGTTCGATGTAGGCCGTTTCGATTTCTATTCGCTTGCCCGCGTCGGACAACTGCGGGAAGCCGGACGCCTCTGGAATACGCGATTTACCGGTGCCGATCTCGAATACACATCAACATGGGGTTTCGTCGGTATCTACAACCAGATCGGCAGCCGCCAAGGCATTTTCAACTGGTTTGTCAGCCTAGACGCCAACGCCAACCTTTTCAGCCGACTGACGATCAGCTTGGCTGCACACCGTTTCGACTGGCGCGGCCGACGGGAAACGCTCGTCATGCGCACGACGACGAACTACCAATTCACCCGCCACGTCGGTCTGCGACTGTTCCACGAGCGCGTAATCGAGCAAACCGACGGCACCACAAAGGATAATTTCAACACGGTCTTCGATTATGAGTTCACCCCGGAGAGTCACTTTTTTCTCGTCTTCGTGCGCGACCGCGACCGCACCAAAGCCGCTTTCAGCAAAATCGCCTATCTGTTCGGTGGGATCTGAAGGAAGAAATCGCGCTGGCCTGCAAGGCAAATGCGTTTGCCGCAACATGCACATTGAACTATTTTTCAGTTCAATATAGTTCACTTTATAGTTCGGAGTGTGTGGCATGAAATCAATTACCATTCACGGAATGGACGATGAAATGGACCGGCAAATCAGGGAGAAGGCCGCAGCCGAGGGCAAGAGCCTGAACAAGACCATTAAAGGGTTGCTCGAACAGGCACTGGGAGGGCGGCGGTCGCGGCGAGAAGAATTTGTCGATCTCTTTGGTTGTTGGTCGGCAGCAGATCTGGCCGAGTTTGAACAAGCGACAAAAGACCTTCGCCAGATTGACCCCGACGACTGGAAATGAAACGCATACTGCTCGACACCAATGCCTATACTGCGTTTCTAACTGGAGACAAGCGCGTACTGAATGCGCTGACCGAGGCGGAAACAGCGTTTTTATCCGCCATTGTCATTGGGGAATTATACGCTGGTTTTTGCGGTGGCAATCGGCTCAAGGAAAACAAGGCTCTACTAGCGCGTTTTTTGCAAAAGTCCAATGTGTGCGTCCTCGACGTCACCGCCGAAACCGGGGAAGTCTTCGGCCAAATCAAAAACGCACTACAAAAGGCTGGAACGCCGATCCCACTAAACGATGTATGGTTGGCGGCACAGGCCATGGAAACCGGCTCGGTTATCGTCTCCTTCGACGCGCATTTCGACCAGGTTAGCGGACTCAGGCGCTGGACGCAGTAGGCCGATCATGGATCGGCCCCGGGTGGTCGCGGAGCGAGCCGCCTTGGCGGCCGGTGAGCGCGGCTTGGATTTCGCCGAGAATGGATAGGGCGATTTCCTCGGTCGTTTCAGCGCCAATGTCGAGTCCGACGGGGCTGAACAGGCGTGCGGCCTGCTCATCGCTTGGCGCGACACCTTCTTTCTGCAGATCGGCGAGCAGGCGCTGGGTGCGCTGATGTGGGCCGAGGACGCCCAAGTAGGCGAGGGGCGCGTCGATCAAGTCCCGCAACAGAGCTTGATCCTGTAGATAGTTGTGGCTCATGATGACGGCGCACGAGCGGTTGTCGAACTGCAGATCCTCGGGCAGATGACCGGGCTGGGCGAGGAGGACTTGCCTAGCCCAAGGGAAGCGCTCGGCGCGGGTATAGGAGGGCCGGTGGTCGGCAACAGTGACGCGCCAGCCGAGTTCGCCAGCTAACTGAGCGAGGGGCACGGCGTCGTAACCAGCGCCGAAGAGATAGAGGGCGATGGGTGGCAGCAAAGGCTCTATGAGCAGGGCGGCCTTGCCGTGCGTCAACTCGTAGTGGCGCGTGTAGCCCGGGGCGATGGGAAGTCGGGTGTCGTCGAGAGTTGCGAGGATTTCGCTAGCAGCGTTGAGTGCGGTCTCGCGCAGTTCCAAGTCGGCGATGTCGTCGCGGGCGTCTTCTTGCTCGTCGAGGATCAGATGTTGGCCCGGCGCGGCATTGGTTTCGCCCTCCGTGGCAAAGACCGTGACGAGTACGCCGTGCCGATTCTCCAAGGCGCAGCCGTGCAAAAAGGTCGGATAATGAAACGGCGCGTCTTGGGGCAGGCGCTCTAAGAGCACGTCCACCGTGCCGCTACAGCCCAGACCAGTGCCCCAGAGGATATCGTCTTCAGAAGTGGCGTCGTAGTGGAGGAGACGGGGTTGGCCGTCGGCGAAGACGGCTTGCGCGTTTTCGCGCACATCGCCTTCGAGACAGCCGCCGCTGATGGTGCCCAAGCTCTGAAGATCGGCTTCGATGAGCATGCGGGTGCCCGGGCCGCGATAGACCGAACCAGAGGTCTGGACGACAGTCGCCAGGACATAAGGCTCACCCGCCTCGTCGAGCACCCGGGCGCGGCGGAGAATCGTCTGCAAGTCTTTCACGGCTGGACTCCAAAGCGCCGGTACCAATCGTCCCTCGTCGGCGCGGCGGGCTGGGCTTTCGTCGGCGCAGGTGGCTCAGGACGTCGGCGCAGGTATTGTGCAGCCGTCGCACCGCGCAGCGTCATTAGGTATCCGACGAGAGCCTTGAGGCTGTCGATATTGTGAGCCGGGGCAAAAAGGTCGATGTACGGCAAGGCGGCCTGCATCCCGCGCGTGGCGGGCCGGTAGTCCGGGCTGCCCAACAGGGGGTTGAGCCAGATTAGGCAGCGGCTGCGGCGCTGCAACGCGCGCATACTTTCTTCAAGGATCTCAATATCGCCGGTGTCCCAGCCGTCGCTGACGATCAGCAATGCAGTCTGGTGATCAACGAGAGCGGCGTGTTCGCTGAGGAAGGTCTCCAGCGCGGCCCCAATGCGCGTGCCGCCCGACCAGTCCGGCACCTGCGCGGCGATCGCGTCCAACCCTGCGCTCAGATCGTTGCCCCGCAGCAGGGGCGCGACGTGGTGCAGCGAGGTCGCAAACACAAACGTCTCGATGCGACGGTAGGCGTTTTGGAAGGCGTACATGAACTGGATCAAGAAGCGGCTGTACAGATCCATGGACTTACTGACATCGCACAACAAGACCAGCTTGGGCTTCTGGCGGGTGCGGCGGCAATAAGAAAGGTCCAACAACTCGCCGCCTCGGCGCAGGCTGGCGCGGAGAGTGCGCCGCAAGTCGAGGCGGCCCGGCGGGCGGGCGGGCCGATAGCGGCGGCTGAAGCGCGTGGCGAGCGCGCGGGCAATGGCTTGCAGCAGCCGCCCGATCTCCTCTAACTCTTCGGCGTTGAAGTCCTTAAAGTCGCGCTTTGTATGGACCTCTATGGGGCTGTATCCGGCGGCCTCGCGCTCCTCTTCGGTCGGCTCCCCCTGTTTGAGCCAATCGCGGACGCTCGTCAAACCATTCTTACCGGGTCGGCTGGTACTGGCCTTTTCAGAGGCAGGGGGGTCGGGCTGGGGCTGACCCAATTCGCCGGCGCGGTCCCATACGGACCAGTAGACATCGAACAGCGTATCGAAGAGCTTCTGCTCGGCGGGTGTCTTGGCCAAAATCGTCCGCAAGCTTAGCCGAAAGTCCTCCGGGTCTGACAGGTCAATAGCCGCCAGAGCGCGGAGCGCGTCTTGCTCCTCGCCCAAGGCCACGCCGGCACGCTGGGCGCGCAACAGGCGGCAGAAGCCGACCACATTCGCGCTCAACGCGCCGTGCAATGCGATGTCGTCGATCTTGTGATTCATCGTTCCGGAGCCAGCTTGGCGCGGACCCCCAATCCTTCCAAGAACTCGGCCAGCGATTGCTTCACCTGCGCCACATCGCGTTGGTCTTTGAACACAATGCCCAAGGTATCCGCCACGACCTCGAGGTCGAGATGGTGCTGGTGCAGGGCGACAAGGGCCTTGGCCCAGTCGAGGGTTTCGGCGACGCCGGGGATCTTTTCGAGGCGCTGCATGCGGATCTTTTCCATGAAGCGGCAGATCTGCTCGGCGAGCTGGATGTCGATCCCATTCACCTTGCGGCTCACGATCTCCACTTCCTTGTCAAATTCCGGGTAATCGATCCACAGGTAGAAGCAGCGACGGCGCACGGCATCGGACAGCTCGCGGGTGCGATTGCTAGTCAAGATCACGTGCGGCCGCGCCGCCGCGCTAATGGTGCCGATTTCGGGGATGGTAATCTGCCAGTCGGACAGCACTTCGAGCAGGAAGCTCTCAAACTCCTCGTCGGCCCGGTCGAGTTCGTCGATCAGCAGCACCGGCGGGACGGGTTGGGTGATGGCCTGGAGCAAGGGACGCTTGAGCAGGAAATCCTCGGAAAAGAGGTCGGCCTCGCGCTCGGCTAGGGGGCGTTGGCTCTTCTCGTCGAGCTTGATGTGCAAGAGCTGGCGCTGGTAGTTCCACTCGTACAGGGCGGCGTGGGCGTCTAGCCCCTCGTAGCACTGCAAGCGGATCAGCTCGGTGTCGAGGGCGCGGGCTACGACCTTGGCGACCTCGGTTTTGCCGACGCCAGCCGGCCCCTCGATGAGCAAGGGACGCTCCAGAGTCTGCGCGAGGTACACGGACATAACAACTTGGCGATCGGCGACATACCCGTGCTCGGCGAGCATCTCCTGGATCGCGGCAGTGGTACTCATTAGACCTCTCTCGTTGCGCAGTATTAATGTCTTATTCGCCGCCCGCAATGCTTATCACAGGCAGGTCAAGTCTCTTAATATCACGCGCCGACCTCCGTACAGCAAGAACGCGCCGACCCCGCTCAACATTGCCCACTATTAGGGATTCTCTATATTCTCAAGTCTCTTTAACTTCGTCTGTGGATGCCTTTTATGGCCCTTGAAACACCCGCCAAAACCGAGTTAGTGCGCGACCTTTTGGGCCGCCCGCTGGCCTCTTTGCGCGTGTCGGTGATCGACCGCTGCGACCTGCGCTGCCAGTACTGCATGCCCGAAGAGCACTACACCTGGCTGCCGAGTGAAGACATTCTCAACGCCTCCGAGCTCGAGCGCGTGGTCGATGCCTTTTGCCAAGTTGGCGTCCGCAGCGTCCGCCTGACCGGCGGCGAGCCGCTGTTGCGCACCGATCTGCTCGAACTCGTCGCCCGCCTCGCCCGGCTACCACTGGTCGAGGACCTAGCGCTGACGACCAATGCGAGGCGACTGGCGCGCTGGGCTGAACCGCTGCGAGAAGCCGGGCTGCGGCGTATCACCGTCAGCTTGGACTCGCTACAGCCGGCGCGATTTGAGGCGCTGACGCGGAGAGCCGTACACGCCAAAGTCTTGGAGGGAATCCGCGCCGCCGCCGCAACTGGCTTTGACGCGATCAAGATCAATTCGGTCGTGATGCGGGGTTTCAACGACGACGAACTCGTGGATCTGCTCGAATTCGGACGAGAGATAGGCGCGGAGGTCCGCTTCATCGAATACATGGACGTCGGCGGGGCCACGCACTGGTCGCTCGGAGAGGTTGTGTCGCAGCAGGAGATGCTAGCGAAGCTGGAGGCGCACTACGGGCCTATCGAGCGCGAGGCGGGGCGTGGCTCTGCGCCCGCAGAGCGCTTCCGCCTGCGCGACGGCACGAGCTTTGGCATTGTCGCATCGGTCACCGAGCCGTTCTGCGGGTCCTGCGATCGCAGCCGCCTGACAGCCGACGGCCTATGGTACACATGTCTATACGCGCAACAGGGCACTGACCTGAAGCCCTTGCTGCGCAACGGAGCAGACCGCGAGCGACTGGTGCGACGCATTAGCGCGGGGTGGGCGGGACGGACGGACCGTAGCGCCGAAGAGCGGCGCGACGATCCACATCGCGGCGTGCTCTATCAAGTCGCAGAGTTGCAAGCCGATCCGCACCGCGAGATGCACACCCGCGGCGGTTGAGCCGCACCTTCCCAATACATGGATTACTTTCGCGCCAAACGCTATTTGGACGCCCTACCCGACTGGGAGGTCGGCCGTCCAGCGCTCGGGCCAATCGAGGATTACCTGCCGAGAATGCGCGCCCTACTAACCCGCCTCGGCAACCCGCAGACGCGCTTCCGCTCAATCATTGTCGGCGGCACCAACGGCAAGGGAACAGTCGCCAGCCTACTCGCCGCTATTCTAAAGGCGCACGGACACAAGGCCGGTCTATACACTTCGCCACATCTACACACCCAGCGCGAGCGGATCCGCATTGACGGCGAGATTCTCAGCAAGGAACAATGGGCCGACGCCGTATCGCACCTCGACGATTGCACCCACGACTTTGGCCGGGAGGCATTGGGTTCGTTCAGCAAGTTTGAAGCCCTAACCGGCCTCGCGGCCCATCTCTTCGCGCAACAGGGAGTGAAGTTCGGGGTTTTTGAGGTAGGACTAGGAGGCCGCTACGATGCGACCAACGCCTGGGACTCGGAGTTGGCAGTCCTGACGGCTGTCGGCCTAGATCATGTGGACTTGCTGGGCAATACCTTGGAGGAAATCGCCGCGGACAAGCTGCACATCTCCCGGTCGGGCCGCACACTCGTCACCACGGTGGCGCAGACACCGGAGGTGATGGACCTAATCCGGCAGACCTGCGTAAAACAAGAAGTGAAGTTGCAAATCGCCGGAACGGAGTGGCCCCTAGGTCACCTAACGGGCCGTCCAGCGACCTACGCAGAAAATGCGCGACTGGCCCTTGAAGCAGCGCAGGGACTCGTCCAATGCCTAGACGACGAGATCGCGCACCAAGCCGTGGTCGCCCATCACTGGCCGGGCCGCTTTGAGGTGGCGCACGAGAAGCCGTTGGTACTGCTCGACGGCGCGCACAATCCAGCGGCAGCCGAGGCGTTGGCCGGAGAGTTACAGCGGCTGAGCGGAGAGCGTCCCGTCGCCAATACTGGCAACGCATGGGTACTGGTCGTCGGCGCGGGAACAGGGCACGATGCCTCGGGGATTTTGCACGCGCTAGCGCCGGCAGCACAGCGGGTCTTACTAACTTCGTCGGACCATCCACGAGCGCTGGCACCATCAGTGCTGGCAGACTTGGCACCAGACGGACTAGCCATCGAGCAGGTACCTGCAAGCAGCCAAGCGCTCAAGCACGCGCTGGCACTGGCGGGACCCAAAGGCCGAGTCTGCGTAGCCGGGTCCCTGCACTTGGTGGCGCGGGCGCGGGAGTTTTTCAACCTGCCCGGCGAGCGCGACGGCATCACCGAAGACATGGCGCTGGAGAATCTGGAATGTGTCGCCGAGGCGGGTCAGCAACTGGGACTCATCTGCGAATGGATCTCGGACGACGGCACGCGGCTCAAGCTGTCGGGCGGACAGCGTCCCCTGCGCTTCTGGCGCAACAAGCATCCCTTCAACGACTATGTCGAAGCCCGGCTCGCCGAAGACAAGGCGTACCAATACGAGGATTTCGCCGCCGCCGGCTTGCCAGTCCCCGATACGCTCAAGCTCTTCAACCCGCTAGCCGACGCACGCTTCGATCGCTACAAAACCCACGCCACAGTCGCCGAAATCGTCGAAGAAGTAGTAGCGCGGTTCGAGTTCCCCCTATTGGTCAAAAAGTGCCACAGCTCACTGGCGCAGGGCGTGTTCTTGGAACACAACGCAACAGACCTCGGCCAGCGGCTCGCAGCCCTCTTTGCTAACAGCGGCTTTTTGGACAACATCGCGCTGGTGCAGCAATACGTGGCCGGGCCGGAGTATCGGGTCGTCGCCAGCCGCGACGAACTGTTGCTGGCCTATCGCAAGGAGAGCGAGGCCGTGGGCGCAGACGGGGACCTCAATCCGCTGCATCAGGCCACAGGGCGCGCCGTGCGCGTAGAAGACGCGGCCCTGCTAGCGCAAATGCAGCAGCTAACCGCGCAGGTGGCCGGCGTGTACTCGCTCGGTTTTTACGCCATTGACCTCATCCACGGCGCGGACGGTTTCTCCATCATCGAGATCAATCCCAACCCCATGTGCTACGCGTACAACCGCGACAACGGCCGCCGGGACTTCATTCGGCTATACGAGCGGCTGCTCACCCAATTTGCCCTGTAAACCAGCTAAGGAAATCTCAATGGATATTCAGACCCGCCTCGTCCACGCTGGCGAGGAGCGCATCAAAGGTGCCGTAGTGACGCCGATCTTCCAGAGCTCGACTTTTGTTTCACCTAAGGAGGAAGAGTACCACGACATCCGCTATCTCCGCCTCAACAACACGCCCAACCACCGCGCCTTGCACGCCAAACTAGCCTCTGTCTGCGGTGGCGAGGACGCCTTGGTCGCCGGCTCGGGAATGGCGGCGATCACCACCGCATTGATGACCGTGCTCAACAGCGGCGATCACCTGCTGATCCAAGACTGCCTCTACGGGGGCACGCACAGCTTTGTGACGCAGGATGCGCCGGGTTTGGGGCTGAGCTACGACTTTATCGCCGGCAACGCGCCTGAGACGTGGGCGGCCAAGCTGCGGCCAGAGACGCGGGCGATCTACGTGGAGACCATGACCAACCCGCTGATGGAGGTCGCCGATTTAGAGGCGGTAGTGGCGTTTGCCCGCGAGCACGGACTAGTGTCCCTGATCGACAATACCTTTGCCTCGCCGTGCAACTTCCGCCCACTGGAAATCGGTTTTGACATAGAGCTACACAGTGCGACCAAGTACCTCAACGGCCATTCGGACCTCGTCGCGGGCGTGGTCGTCGGCTCGGCTGCACACGTCAAGGCCATTAAGCACAAGCTGAATCACTTGGGCGGCTCGCTGGATGTCCACGCCTGCTTTCTGCTACAACGGGGCTTGAAGACCTTGTCGCTGAGAATGCGGCAACACGACGAAAATGGGTTGCGACTCGCGCACTTTTTGGCCGAGCAGGAGCAGGTGGCGCAGGTGAACTACCCAGGCTTGGAAAGCCATCCGCAATACGAGCGGGCGCAGCGGCTGTTTGCCGGGGCGGGTGGGGTGTTGAGCTTTGAGCTGCACGGAGGCGTGGAGGCCGCCGAGCGGTTGCTGTCCAAGCTGGTTCTGCCGGCGTCAGCCCCCAGTCTCGGCGGCGTCGAAACCCTCATCACTCGGCCCGTCACCACGTCGCACAGCGGCTTGAGCCGAGAAGAGCTAGCGGCCATAGGCATAGCCGACGACTTGGTGCGAGTGGCGTGTGGCATTGAGGCTGCCGAGGATTTGTGCGCTGATTTTGCTCAGGCGCTGGCGGGGGCGTAGATTGTCTCGAAATCGTGCAATAAAAGGAACTGCGCTCGCTAACAGACCGAAGGTAAATCGTATACGAAGTCTGGATAAGCAGAGGGGCAAAAGCACAACAGGCCAGTTTTTGGGGTTCAAATTGAGCGCGCTTTGATCTTTAGTTGATCACCAATTTCAAAACCGACATTTTTTGGTTGACAGAGGGAATTGTCGTACTATTTTTGCAAACGTGTCTACTAAGCAAGCCCACCAGTCTCAAAACCGGCCCTAAAAAGCGATGCACAACTCCGGTTAGAAGGTCATTTAACCCGAACTCACGTTAAATAAAGGGAAATTGCCAATGACCCAAGAGCTATCAAAGGACTTGATAAACGACTTGAACCGGCAGTTTGAAGCCGGACTTGCTAAAGTGAAGTACGAGTACCAAAAGAATCTTCAAGATATAGACCCTCTTGACAGAGACGCCCTTGAAAAGATGCTGACCGTTTTCAACCAGCGACTTGTAATCTTCCAGCACGAATTTATGGATTATCTGTCAAAGGTTCGCGATGGGGGAGTGAACCCAGATACAGAGGAGTTTGTGGTTGAGGCACCTCCTGTCGATCGAATACCTGAGATAGCCTCCTCAATCATCGCAGGTGGTGGAGGCGCGATTCTTGTTGCATTGATTCCCGTAGGAACAACGGGTTGGTGGATTTGGGCCACCACTCTCACCACTGCTGCTAGCATTGGTAGCGCTGTTGGTGCTCCCGCTGGTGTTGTCACGGCAGGCGTGGGGGTCGTCGTGGGAGCAGGTGTGGGGGTCGGTGTCGCTATAAGTATGAGGAAGTATCGACGTAAGCTCATTCGCAAGGCTCTTATAGCCAAATTCGACGAGGATATTGCTCCGAAACTTCGTATTTTATCTCGTGATAAGATCTTAGCAGATAGAGGTCCGAAATGACAAAATTCTTCACAGCAACAGGTCTTGGTACCACTGACATATCACTAAGATGTCTTGGCGGGATCTCTCCCGCCCTCGTCAATGCGACATACCCGATGGAGGCCCTGACGAATTTTCACTATGCACATCATATTCCGGGGTTGACTGGACGTTGGATGGATACCGGTGCCACAGCACTGGGCGGTGCAGTCAAGGGATCTTTCCATCGTCTTACCCACGGACACCATCTGTTTGAAGACGGTTTCAAGGTTGTGGTGAACCCGGACCTGAAATTCGGAGAGTTCCTGCATCACCTTGGGATGGATTCGCTTACAGCACGAGGGATACCAAACCCGCTCTTACCGACAGCCGTTGGCGAACAGCTTGTGAAACTCGGGATGAGTCAGACGTTTGTGAACGAACTCCTGACGGTCAACGTACCTAAAGTCTTAGGTGGCAGTCTCGCTCTTGTATGTGCGGGAAAGGATGTATTTCTCGCGTTCTCCGACGCCATACCACACACTTTTCTTGCCGCAGGAACACATTTCGGACTCGGGGCATTAGACATTGCTTTGGGTCTGTATCCACCGAATTTTCTTCTCCTAACCGCAGGAGCGGCAGAAATTGGAGTCGGTATTGCCACAACCTATCGGACGATAGTCGATCCAATACTCCCGGTGGTGGGAGTTCCCGCCAGTGTCTTTCTCCCAGCACTCGGCCAATCTGTGGCATTGGGAACGCTGATTGGTGCATGCGCCAGCATCTTCACCGGAGATTCATGGGCTGATGTGCCCAAGACAGTTGCGACCAGTGTCCCCGCATCTGCTGTGCATACCTTGGTTACTTTTGCTGCCTCCGCGAACGGATTCCTTGGCCCTTTCATCGGACCAGTGGCTGCAATCGCCACCGCTATTCTCATGCGCAAGATGCTCGACGCTGTCTTTCCAACAACTGAACCAAAGCCAATATACGAAGAGTACATCAACAAGGAAGACTTGAATGTCTTCCAGCATGAGACTGTTATCCCTATGCCTGGCATAGCGAAAGAACCTATCGGAATGCTGAAAGATGATCGGTTTCTGCTGAATGAAGCAAGTGTCCGTCAAGTTTCTGATATATGGGCTACCGATGATGGCCAGCATTAGACGATTAGGAGACAGCAATGAGCCCACTTATCGAAAAAGCACTTGAAGCGATTACCGCGAGAACGAATGTTTCCACCGGATTGGCACATCCAAACGATATGAATGCTGCCAAAGAGATGTTCGTGCGACTTCATAGAGAGGGTGAAATCCTACTAGCGGAAGAAATAGAATCGTGGGCAATCGTAAATGGTTGGCGACCTGATCATGCTGCCGAACTTGGTGCACTCGGTCAACAAATTGGTATGGGCAAACCGTCACGAACCGAGGGTGAATGGTGGAAAGAAGACATAATCGAACAGTTCCGATCCGAAATCGACGAATCTTGATCTCCCTATTGGCAAGATGCTCTGTGCACATCATCACACGAAATCGTGCGGTATTAACGCATGATGAGTATGATAAAGGGAGATGGAAGGAGTAAATGATGGAAGCAAAAATACAAACCGCTCAAGATGTATGGCCCATGTTGACTCCTGTTGTGTTCGTCCCCCATGCAGAGGGCGAATATCAACGGCTTGTGGCTGTACTAGACGATTTGATTGATGTAGTAGGCGAGGACGAAAATCACCCTCTAGCTTCATTAATGGAGGTCATAGGTGTGCTGATTGAGAAATATGAGGAAGAACACGTTCCTGAGTTGACTGAGGTGTAGGGTTCTGTTCATAAGTCTACACAATCACAATACGGCTTGAGCCGAGAGGAACGAGCGGCCATAGGCATAGACGACGGATTGGTACAAGAGGTGTAGGGTTCTGTTTATAAGTCTACACAATCACAATATCCCGTAGCGATCAAAAACCTCCCTCGGCGACTGCCCCGCAGCCAATTCATCGCGCACGACGTTTTCCCCGGCGAGCTTTTCCATAGCCTTTTTATGAACTTCGCCCTTGATCGCCGCCGGAATCACCGCCACGCCATCGTAGTCGGCTAAAATAAAATCGCCAGGGTGAACCTGCACGCCGCCGCAGGTGATAGGTTGGTTGATCGTCTTGGCGAGAATGCGCCCCGCCGAGTCGAGCGGCGAATAGCCTTTGCAGAAGCAGTGGTAGCCCATGGCGTTCATCTGGCGCACATCGCGGACCAAGCCGTCGGTGAGCACGGATTCGACGCCGCGAGCCTGGGCAGCCGTGGAGAGGAGCTCGCCCCAAAGGCCAGAGCGCTCTTCTCCATTGGTGGCGATAACGAACACGTCGCCGGGACTAGCTTGATCGTAAGCGGCAAAAATTTGGCCGTAGGGATCAGGATCGGGGCTAGTATCGGCGTACGCGTCAATAGTGAGTGCCGGCCCGGCGATGAAAGTGTCAGGACGGCTAGGCCGGATATCGGGAGTCATGGCCTGATCGCGGTAGCCGAGTTGGTCCATGATGTCGGTAACTAAAGCCGAGTAGATGGGCTTCCATTCGTCGTACATTTTTAATCTCCTATATGTTTCACCGTTCGTATTCATTCAGATCTGTGCGAATAGCGTAACTTTTTTCAAGACACATCTGGTCTATCAGATCGAGACATTTAGCTGCCCATTCATCACGTTGGTGTTGATGATACGTTCGTAAAATTAACTTTGACACACTCGAAATATCCCCTGCCCGACTCGTACGCATATCATTCGCCTCCTCACTAAACCGTTCGAGGAATTTTTTACATACAAAATACGTAATGCCAGGTAGCCTGTACGGAGATTTCTCAAGAACGTAAATCAAGGAAAACGAGTCTTCTTGGTAGGCTGCGCTATCGCAAAACCTGATTATCAGATTTTCGTAAGATTCCAGAGATTGTTCTTCCAAGTTTCGGAAACATCCTGCGGCTTCTTGACGAACCTTACTATCATCGTCATTAAAGAGTAGTAGAAGTTTTTCCTCTGACCATTGCCGGTACGCCTCCTTGCCAATGTTGCCAGATGCTACTTGAGCTACCCCTAGTCTTTGTGAAGGGTTGCCACGAAGTACTTCTTCTACAACGTCTTTGGCATTATCATACTGAAGAAGCAAAGCAATGCTCATCAGCCGAGCGCCTGCTGTACTTGTTTTAGAAAGTTCTGACCGTAACATTCTCTCGACAACGATTTGAAGGTCCTCGAAATGCTCGTATACCCCATAATAGATGAAACGCTTTACTTCCGAGGTTGCCAGTAAGCGATCGTCACTAGGTTGTCTATCCCGAGGTTCAACAAGTCTAAGAAACTGTCCTAAGGCAAATTCCGAGTCGTACCTGAGTATTGCTAAAAGAGTAGAACTCGTACAGGCCTGAACAGCTACACTGTTGTCGTTGACCAGTCGTTCGATAGTGAGACAAAAACGCTCAATGTATGATCTATTCCGTTGGATAAGATCACGAATGGCCCAAGCAGCGCGGCCACGTGTTGTATTGATACCATGTGTAAGGATATCACCTCCATAGTAGGGAGTTCCGCCCGTGGCTTCTGCACTCCACAACTCTTTCTCCGGATCCGAATGCTTGGTTGCCAGCCAGTCGAGCATCTGCACAGCATCATCAGGGAGTGGATCTTCTATTGACCCCAATAGGTCTGTAATCGCTTTCCCACAGCTATCACGGTATTCATTATACGCCTTGCGACATACTTCTAATTTGAGTTCGGTAGAGCCTTCTGTCTCTTTCAGACCATTGAGGATGTGCTCTATATAGAAGGGATGGGTGTCTGACGGAAACTTGAGACTCAAAAGGGCAAATCTTTCCGGTTCTTGCTCCACGAACTCCTGCAACATCCGGGCAAGCTCTAAAGCTCCGCCCTTTTCAGGGTTTTCCCAATGATATTTTCCCTCTTCTGAGTCATATTCTTGGATTGCTTTTAGCCATTGCTCATCCGTCATTCTCTCCGCGGCTGTCTTCTCAATTGGAGAGCCTACTTGATACACTTCTAATCTTCGAGGAGAGGAATCCGGTGCTCTAAATTTTCGTTCAAGTTCCATATAACGACTCTGAGCATTCTGGCTCCTCAATTCAACTGGAATGCTAGATAGTAGATTAAAACAGGCATGTCCTCTCTGCTTGTACCCTTCAGGAGTGCGCTCCCAAGGTGGGATATAATCCAGAATGGCTTTTTCGAGCTTTGTACAGTTCTCACCAGAACAGAGTGGAGTAATTGCTTCTATTAATTGCATCGCTATCCAATAAGAATTATCGGAGTACCCGCATTGAAACCGCCAAGTCTTGTCGCATAGGTCAGACACAGCATCATTGGCAAAATGCTCAGCGCCTACTGTATAAGCACGAAGCAGGAGAAAATTTGCTATATAGGTATCACGGCTACGTAGCTCTGCAAGAATCTTGTCAATACTGTCTGATCTAGTTTTAGCAAGCTTCTCTACTATAGCGGCTGCATTCCTGCATGTCTCACGGATTGAAATATTGTCGCCATTAATCAAGATCCCCCAAACGGCATCCCGCTTGGGGGCGGTGGGGTTTTCCGCATAGACGGCTTCATCAGCAATTTTTAGAATTACGGGTAGGACATGCTGCGCAAATTCTTCAGGAGCCTTAGTTGCAGAGTCGTGTATAAGTTCTGGTCCAAAATCATCATGGTTGAATAGACCATTCCAGTTAGGTTTGCCTCTACTGTCCTTAGCTGATCGAACAATTGAAAGGCGTCTTTGTAGCCAATGAGCGGTTACTTCGGTAATCCAGTCGGGAGGCACCTTAAGTCGTCTATATGTTCCCCAATTACTATTATCTATAGTTCCATAGTCGATTGATTTCAGGAATAAGTCAAATGACTTTCGACTGTTTTCAAAAGTAGCCAATTGCATGACACTGCTTAATCGTTGAGGCCATTTGCCGTTCTTTTTTACAAAGGGCTCAAGAAGTTCAGCCACTCTATCACCTGCATGTTCCTGATGAATCCGAACATAGCCTACACCCATGTCAATAACATCTTCATTGTCGGATGCAAGCCAACTCGTTATGAGACCTTTTCTATCCGCAATCTGAAACCAATTCTGAGAAAAATAAAAACGGTTCCAAACCAAAGAGGCGAACTTGTCTATATTCGGTCTGCCGCTCTTAATTGCCTCAAGTTCAGATTCAATCCATGATGCGATTACGTTCCATTCATTTTCTTCTGGCCCCGACATCAAGACTGCGAGGGCAACAGCTAGGTCCTTCAAGTGATATCTAATCCTCTCATCTCTCAATAATTCACTGAGTTCTCTACAATACCGTGCCCGGTCAGCATCACGAAGATAGACAAGGACTTGCCGAACCTGTGCTCTGCGAAATAGATGTTGTTCCGATGGAATGAGGAATGATACCAAGGAATCTTCCTTTGCCATAAAGGCGCGGGCAAAACAGTAATCGAAAAAATTCTCGTGACCGAAGCCATAACGCTTTCCATCAAACGAGAGCACTCCCTCTGACGCCATCTGTATAAGATAATCGTTCGGAAACTGGTCTAGCTTCTCTTTCGTAACCGAAAGCTGTTGGAATTCTGTCATTTCGTCGCACAAAGCCTGGATTATGTTGGCCCAATTATCTGAAGAGAAAGCAGTACGTCTATTGACTGCCTCGCGTTTCTCGTCCCAGTAAAGATCAAACAGATCCTTTTCTGAAAAGAAATCAGGCTGTAAATCAGAACTATAATTCGCATCAAGAAACAGCGACAGATTCTGGGGAAGGCATAACAATTCTAATTGCTTTGCATCAAACAGAGCAGTGTTGAAACCGTCAGCCCTAAGCGAGGATTTTACCTCGTTTAAAGAGAAGTCCGTGACTGAGATTTTGGCATCGTCCTTAGCGAGAAGACGACGTAAGCGATGATCGTTTTCCCAATCAAATTCTCTGCAAACAACCACTACATGTAATTTTACTCTTTCGCGTAAACCTCGTACCTCGTCCAAAAGGTCTTCCACAACATCGAAGAAGTCTGAACTACGGCCAGAAGTTGTACTAACAGCGTCAAGTTGATCGATAATGAGCACCGCTTCACCCGATATGGCTTTCGCCGCTGCCTCTAATACCAGTGCTGGCGATTCCTCTAATTCAAGACTTTTCCCCAACTCTTTAGTGGACGATACCGGGTCTATTCGATCCAGCCTAAAGGCGAGTACCGCAATAGGGTCATTGCTTTGACAAAGAGCTTCCACGCATTCGATGACACATCCGGTCTTTCCACCACCTGCCTTGCCGGTTACAACGCAGTCGCTACCTCTAGGAGCAGAGCCTTTGATCTTTTCAAGAAGCTCCTTGGTCGAGGAACGAGGAATGAGGGAGTCCCGAATCAGCTTTCGTTTTGTGCTGTCAAGATAGCGATCTGTTGCTTCATGGATAAGCGAACGGGCATCACTCGGTCTAGTAAGTCGCCGCAACGAGAATCCTTTGCCCGAAAGATACGAAATCAGATCATCCCGGTTGATACACTTAAGGATTGAGTCTTCAGCAAAACTACGGAGAGCGTCACAAACCTTGTCCGGCCTACTAAGGAATCGCGCTTGTAGCAACTCTCGCACTTTATCTTCAAGCTCCCATTCATCGATTGTGTGAATTTCGACGCGATGAAGTAATCTGTATGCCGTGGCTGTATCGGTTTTTCGAATACCTTTGAGTTTTTCGAGGGCTTCCTTTTGAGTTCGAGCATCAACAAATATTGACTCAAATTCCTCCTGGTCTTTTGCACTAAGAGCCCGCCCGGCTAGCTCTCTTAGCTCTGGAGCATCACTACCTGAAACAAAAACGAACCGTGTATTTTCGTTTGCAGAAAGCTCCTCAAACATCGCCTCTATTATGCTCCGAAGATTGGACAGATTCCACTTGCCTTCTGGACGACTACGCTTTGCTTGATGCAGCTCTCGACTGTCTCCTACAGCAACCACAAATTCGGCTTTATCGAAATTCGGATCCTCAATTCGTATACTGTCGGCCTCTTTATCGATAATCCGTACTAACTGATGGATCGTCCACCACGATTCGTATCGATTTCCTAGCTTGTTTGCGGGACCACCAGGCAACGGCACGGCTATTTCCTCCCTCGAATATCAGGGCGACAAAATTTCACAGCATCAATTGACAACGGACGAAAGACAAGTACGACCAGCCCAATTGTCGCCACAGTGTGGCGACAATCTTCCCATCTGGGAAACGCTCAGCAAAGCGAATCATGTGGCGAAGGTTCGTTGCCGAAAACTCTGTTCCAAACCTGCCCACCAATTATTGCGACACTGTCGCAACAATCTCCTTTCCATAGTCGGCTCACGGCTTTTCAAGACAGGCCCAAGGCTTTCCTCAGTTGTTGGGACGTCGGAAGTTTGCCCTTGAGTTCCTCCGGCAAAGTCGATTGCAACTGGTATTCGGCCACGCCGATGGGATTGGTTTTGCTCTTGAGCGCAAACTCCACTTCGAGGTTGTCCTTTTCCGCACACAGGATGATGCCGATGGAAGGGTTGTCGTCTTCGGCTCGCTCTTTCTCATTGAGCACGTTGAGGTAGAAGTCCATCTTGCCGGCGTATTCTGGCTCGAATGGCCCCGCTTTCAGTTCAAAGGCAACCAGCGACTTGAGAAAGCGGTGATAGAACAGCAGATCAACGAAATACTCCTTGTCGCCCAACATCAGGCGATGCTGCCGTCCCACGAAGCAGAAGCCATAGCCCAGTTCTAAAATGAAATTCTGCAATTGCTCGATGAGCTGAGTCTCAAGTTCTCGCTCTCTTACTGCGTGAGAAATCCCCAGAAATTCGAGATTGTACGAACTTTTGAGGGCTTCTTCCGCCTGTTCGGCCAGATGTTCGGGCAATGTACTCGGAAAGTTGTGTGTCTTGCCTTCAGCCAAGGAGCGCTGATATGCTCCAGCTTTGATCTGGTTGAGCAGGACGTTGCGCGTCCAGCCGAATTGGGCGGTGGCGCGGAGGTAGTACAGGCGGGCGGCAGGAGAACGCACCTTCTTCAGGATTTCTAGATGATGTCCCCAAGGGACTAGTGCCACCAGTTCTGGAACAGCTTGTTCCAGAATCATCCGTGCGTTCTGATCTCGTAATTCTGGAACAGCCTGTTCCAGAAATTCTGCGGCATTCGGTTGCTTTAGTTCTGTTTCAACCTGTGCAGTGAACTCTGGCTTTGCATATTCACAATAAAATTGGCGCATCCGCCACAGATTGTCGGCTGAGAGGCCAGTCATCCCCGAAAATTCGGTCTTCAAGTCTTGCGACAATCGTTCCACTACCGACTTACCCCAACCCTGTTCCTCCTGCTTCTCCACGATCCCGCGCCCAATGTCCCAATACAGCAGGATCATATCGCGGTTCACCGCCCGCGCTGCACTGAAATGGGCCGACCGGATGCGCGATTTCATCTCGCATAGCCATGCGGCGTAGTCAGGCGATTTTACGAGTGTGTGAGCCATTTTGCGTTCACCTCCGAGACGAAGATGCTCCAGCGGGTCACCAATAGCTTCTCTTCAAGTTTTGCAATCAAGTACGACCAGCGCAATTGTCTCCACAGTGTAGAGACAATCAGATGTCAACCTCAGTGGAGTGGTTTCCACTGGTTACGCGTCATAGTCGTGGTTATCCTCCGCTCGATCCTGTGGTACAAATCCCACCTTTCGCTGTGCATCTGAGATGTCCACCCAACGTAGGTCGTTGTTCGACATGCCGTAGAAAATCGCAAAGCGCAAACTACCATCAGCATTGATGCACTGCTCGAATATCTGGACAATATCGCGTTGGCTCACATAGATGTCGGCACCCTGTGGCGGACGAGGACGATCTCGCTCGACTTGACCGATACGGACGCAGATACACGACAACCCATGACGATGGGCGTAGGTTCGCGCCAAAGACTCCGTCCACACTTTGGTTGCGGCATATAGATCCCTCGGTTCCGCGGGTATATTGGGCGTAATCATCTCTACATTGTCCGGTATATCTGCATGTCGGCGTTCCATCATCGCCTTGTACGGCTCGTGCTCGCGAT
>JAPOYQ010000085.1 GCA_026706505.1 Gemmatimonadota bacterium | reverse complement strand
AGCCGTGCCGTAGATCAGCGAGCGCAGGATGATGCTCAAACCGCCGACATGATAAAGCGGCAAGACGCAAAGCCAGCGTTCGTTTTCCAAATGACCGAGGAGCCTTGCCGAACCGCGGGCACTGTGGAAAACATTGCCGTAAGTCAGAATCGCCGCTTTCGGGCGTCCACCCGTGCCGGATGTATGAATGACAGCGAAATCGTCGTCCAGGTTCATCATGCCAAAATCGCCGAACTGTGAAGCTGGCTCCACCTGATCAATGTCGCCCATCTCCAGCACATCAATGCCGAGCTTGCCCGCCAGCGCCCTTGTCTCCGCTTCGCAGATCACCAGGCGGCAATCCACGTTTTCCACTTGCCAGGCCAATTCGCCGGCGGTCAGGCGGGTGTTGAGTGGGACGCTGACGACGCGCATGCGCATCAAAGCGAACAGCGCGAGGATGAACGGCACTGGTTTGGCGATCAAGATGCCTACCCTGTCGCCGGGCTCAAGCGCGGCGTGTTTGAGAATTTCCGCGCAAGTTCTGGACACAAGCTGATTGACTTGGGCGAAGGACAAACGAGCACGTTCGAGGACGAGAAAGATCTTGTCGGGTTCGTGCTGCAAGCGCGAATCTTGCTCGGTCATCGTTTGTTTTCCCAGCTGCGGTCGAACTTGTTTATACTACAGAGGGCGTGTAAACACAGCCCGCGGCCAAACTTAGCTGCTTGCATACTTTCTATGCCATCCAGCGCTCTTATACTTTGACAACACCTTCCCAACATGAAATAATTCCAGAATACTGCTTTTTCAAGGGTTTGGGATTACAGTTCGCTAATGGGAATGTGAGGAGACCCGCCGTGAGCCTCTTTATCTTTCACCTGATCGGCGAGACGAAGCTCTGCGCGGCGGCGGCGTGTGACCACGAGTTTTTGCCGAAGGCGCACAATCATCAATACTGCTGCACCTATTGTCGGCAGCTCCCCCGCGCCTGTGCTGATTGCGGTATGCACACGAGACGCGAGCGGTGCCTTTCATGCTCAACCAAAATCACCCTAGTCGAAACGAGAGTCTGCGCAGCGGCTTGGTGTGATCGACGATTTGAGTCTTCAAAATGGGGTCCGCAGCACTGCTCAGTCTACTGCCTAGTTCACCCTCTCTTATGCGCTGAGTGCGGGGCGCAGACGCCTAGCGAGCGATGCGATCCGTGCGCCCACAAAGTACCAGTAGACGAAACAAGAGTTTGCGCCGCCGAGGCCTGTCACCGTACGTTTCTGCCTGTCCAGAGCACTCAAGAATACTGCGGTTTCATTTGCAGCAAATATCCGTACGTATGCGAAGTTTGCGAAGCTCGAAGGCGCGAAGAAGTATGTCGCAGGTGCTTGTCAATAGCGGATGCACAAGCCCTTAAACTCAGAGCCAAAAAGTCGGCACCACCAAAAGCCCGCTGGGACAACCTCGATTATGTCGAGCATTGGTATGCATCCCGGGATGCTGCTGGCTATAGCCGCCACGACGAATATATTGGGTTTCAGACTGCCCGTCGTCTCATTCACCTTCGCGACCAGCGCCTGACCGCCTGCCCACTCTGCGACGATGCGCTCATGATGCCTCATATTCACCATATCGATCACGACAACAATAACCAGTCGCCTGACAACCTGATCTCGCTCTGTGCGGACTGCAATGTCATTCACGAGTCCACTGCCTGGCACAACGGAACCGCTGAGGAACGCGAGGCGCTGATACACGATTTGCGCACGCAGGCGATCGCGCTCAGCGAGAAGATGCCGCCGAAATGGTGGAGAGAATTCACGGAGCTGCAGTCCCGTGTGGAATTGGCGCTCGGTAAGGAGTCCGACCTTGTGGAAGCGCCGGAGCAACTCGGCCTGTTTTCCTAACGGCAGACACTCACGATTAAAGCAGGCAGCAACATCCGCTTTTGCGCCCTCTGGGCGAGCGGTCGATCACGGCGGCTTTTATCACATTTTCTGGGCTAAGAGGGGCGGTTCAGCTGGTCATCGTAAGATTAAGCGCCGTACCGCCGCAATTCAGTCCCATTGTACACATGCAATGAGTTCTCCCTCGGCTCCACCGTGAAGGCATGATTGAGCCGCGTGGCCGCTCTCGCCTCGGTCTTCTCTCCCAAGCTGGCTAGCGCGCTTAGGCCCGCCGCGGGAATTTGCTGAAGTCCGGCGGGCGCCCTTCGAGGAAAGCGTTCTT
>JAPOYQ010000433.1 GCA_026706505.1 Gemmatimonadota bacterium | reverse complement strand
TCGTCAAAAAGCACTCGGTAGAGCGACTGCGCTTGGTCGTCAATCCGCTGCTCCTTTAGGCAGCGGGCGCGCCAGTAGCGGGCTTGATCGAAGTACGAACTGGACGGGAAAAAGGTCTCCAAGTCGCGGAACGACTCTTGGGCATTGAGGTATTCGCCGCGCCAGTAATACGCTTGGCCGATCAGGAACATGGCGTCGTCGACCAAGTCGCTCTCCTTGTATTTGTCGAGCACCTTGGACGCTTTGCGCACTGCTTTGTCGTAGAGTTGGTCGGCCTGTTGCGAGCGCTGCTGCTGCAATTCGGGGCCAGCCCGGTCAAAGGCCCAGTCGGCGTAGGTCTCTTCGTGTTTGCGCCGTTCTTTCTCGGCCTCGCGGAAGGATTTTTTGGCGTTGTAAAACGTATTGAAATAGACGCAGGCCGAAATCGCCAGACAACAAGCTAGCAACAGCACCGAGGCCAAGCGGCCGGTGGGCGCGGTTCGCACGAGCCGTCTCCTAGCTCCGATGGTAATCCTGCAGGGATTGCACGCCCAGTTCGGCGCGTTGCAGCGCCTCAATTCCCGCAGCCGCAGCCCGAGCCCCGGCCATTGTCGTGGTATAGGGCACGCCGGTTACGACTGCGGCTCGACGCACCGCGAAGTCGTCGTGGTAAGAAGGTTCGTCGAGAGGGGTGTTGATAATCAGATCGATCTGGCGGCTGCGAATCGCGTCTTCGACGTGCGGGCTGCCCTCGTGAATTTTGTGCACCCGCTCTGCAGCGATGTCGTGCTTGCCGAGAAAGTCGCGCGTGCCCTGCGTGGCCACCAGTTCGAACCCGGCTGCGCGCAGCCGGCGCGCCACCGGCAAGACCTCCTCTTTATCGCAATCGGCCACGCTGATAAAGACCCGGCCGCGCGACGGCAGCAGCGAACCCGCCCCCATTTGCGCCTTGAGGAAGGCCGTGCCAAAGTCGTGGCCAATGCCCATCACTTCGCCCGTGGACTTCATCTCCGGCCCCAGGAGGCTATCGGCCCCGGGGAATTTTATAAAGGGCAGTACGGCTTCCTTGACGGATATGTGCGCGGGCGCGACCTCCTCGGTGAAGCCCTGCTCGCGCAAGCTCATCCCCACCATGGTCCGCGCGGCAATTTTGGCCAGCGGGCGGCCAATGGCCTTGCTGACAAAAGGCACGGTGCGCGAAGCCCGGGGATTTACTTCAATCGCATAGACCTCACCTTGATAGACGGCGTATTGCACGTTCATCAAGCCAACCACGCCGAGCGAGCGAGCCAATGCGTGGGTGTACTCGCGCATGGCCTCAATGTGCCTAGCCGGCGTGTCGTAGGGCGGCAGGGCGCAGGCGCTGTCGCCCGAATGCACGCCAGCGTGCTCAATGTGCTGCATGATTCCGCCGACGACCACGTCCGTCCCGTCGGCCACGGCATCCACGTCGAATTCCTCCGCACCTTGCAGGTAGCGGTCGATGAGCACGGGCCGCTCGGGCGCGACCTCAATGGCTTCGTTGATGTAGGTTTCGAGGCCCTGGATATCATAGGCGACGACCATAGCCCTCCCGCCAAGCACATAAGAAGGCCGCACCAAGACCGGAAAGCCAATCTGCTCGGCAATCGCGCACGCCTCATCACAACTGGAGGCCATGCCATTCTCCGGCTGGCGGATGCCCAACTCGCTCAACAACTGGCCGAAGCGCTCGCGATCCTCGGCCAAGTCAATGCTGCTGGGCGAGGTGCCGATGATGGGCACGCCCTCGCGCGCTAGTTCGGCCGCCAAGTTCAGCGGGGTCTGCCCTCGGACCTGGACGATGACGCCGTCTGGGGCTTCGCGGTCGACGATGTGCAGCGCGTCTTCGATCGTCAGCGGTTCGAAGTAGAGCTTATCGGCCGTGTCGTAATCCGTGCTGACGGTCTCGGGATTGGAGTTGACCATGATGGTCTCATAGCCGATTTCGCGCAGCGCAAAACACGCGTGGACGCAGCAGTAATCGAACTCGATGCCCTGCCCGATGCGGTTCGGCCCTCCGCCGAGGATGGCGATCTTCTTGCGCGTCGAGCGCTGCACTTCGTCCTCGCGGTCGTACGTCGAGTAGTGGTACGGCGTGTGGGCCTCGAACTCAGCGGCGCAAGTATCGACTGTTTTGTACACCGGGCGAATGTCCAACTCGAGACGACGCCGACGGACACCCGCCTCGTCGCAGCCGTTGAG
>JAPOYQ010000888.1 GCA_026706505.1 Gemmatimonadota bacterium | reverse complement strand
AGTAATTCGAACGTTTTGCTGGCCTTGAGCACGTCGACGTCGCCGTCCTCGTCGCCGATATAGACCTTGCCGTCGGCGACAAAGGGCGAGCCCCAGATCGCGGCGAAGGTATCGTGGGTCCAGTGGTGGGTGCCGGTCTTGGCGTCGAGGCAATAGACGAAGCCGCTTAGGTCGGCGGCGTAGAGCAGGCCGTCGGCAATGGCGACGGTGGAGATGGTGCGGTTGTAGTTTTTGTCGCCGAAGTGCCAGATTGCGCCTGTCTCGGTGATGTCGCCGGTGCCGCTGGCGTCAATGGCCCACAGGTGGCCCTCGCCCTCGCCGTGCTCGGGGTCTTGGCCGACGCCGATATAGACCACGCCGTCGTGGAAGACGGGCGTGGAGACGAGGTTGTTGCGGGTGCCACGGCCGCCCAATTCCCAGACCGAATCCTTGGGGTTGCAGTCGAATTTCCAGATCAGTTCGCCGGTATCGGGTGCGAGGGCATAGACCCAGCCGTCGCCGCCGGGAAAGATCACCTGCTTGCGGCCACCTGCTTTGCCGTAGGCGGGGTTAGCCCACTGGCCGTGCAGAATCTGGTCGCCGGGTAGGTCGCTGTCCCAGAGGAGGTCGCCGCTCTTCAGGTCGAGGGCGATGAAGCTGGGGGCAAAGGGGGCCGGGATGTGGATGTGGCCCTCGTCCACGCCGTTGCTGGTCAGGGCGAAGAGGCGACCGTCCACACCTATGGGCGAGCTGGTGGCGAGGTTGTGGGGGAAGACGTCCAACTCGGCGATCATGTCGAATTTCCAGATGAGATCCGCGTTGGTGGGCGCGGTGGCGGTCTCGTCGGCGATGGGGCCGTCGTTTTCGCCGTCGCGGAAGCCCTCGGTGTCGAGGCAGACGACTTCGGCGCGGTTGGAGACGTAGTAGAGGCGATCGCCTTCGACATAAGGGGTGGAGCAGACGCCCTGTTGCGGCCAGTCGTTGACGCGGCCGGCCGGCAGTTTGGGATGGGCGATTTGCCAGAGGAAAGTGCCGTCCTCTAAGGAGAAGGCCATGACCACGCCGCGGTCACCCTTGTGGTTGGGGTCGCGCTCGGCTTGGTTGTTGGTGCCGACGAAAATTTTGTCGCCGGCGATCAGGGGGCCGGCGTAAGTCTGCGAGCCGAGTGTGGCGCGCCATTTGACGTTTGTGCCGGTCTCGGTGTCCCAAGAGATGGGAAGGTTTTTCTCGTCTGAGACTTGGTTGCGCCCCGGCGAGCCGCCCCACATGGCGGTTTGGGCATTGGCGGAAGCGGTTAGGGCGAGGATGAGGCAAATAGCTATAGTCATTACCAAACCTTTAGGTTGTCGTAGTAGATTTCAGCGGGAGAATAGCCGTAGAGTCCGGGGCTGCCGCTGCGATTGGGCAGGGGATCGACCGCTTGGATGCTCCACCTAGCTGGCTCTGGCTCATCGCGAGGCCAGACTTTGCCGCGGATATGGGCCATATCGCCCTCGATTTCCACCTGCATCTTCATGGTGTACCAGACGCCGGTTTCCCAAGCGAAGGGCACGGTTTTGGCCATCCGCAGTTCGGCGGCCCAAGTGCGGATCTGCAACTGCTGGTGGTAGCCCATCAGGTCGAGAGTGTAGCGATTTGCGATCAGGCCCATGTCGGGGACGGCGCGGCGCTTTTTGGTGCCGAGCAGGTCGGCTTGGATGGCGTAGCCGGTCATGGCGGGCGCGCCGATGTAGGTGTTGGCGCGGTGCAGGCCGCGGGCGGCGGGCGGCTTGACCAGCACCTTGTTGCCTTCCATTTCGCGCACCTTGAATTTGGTACCCGTGCCGATCCAAGCCGGTGAGGCGTCAACGGCGAAGCCCTCGAAGTCTTCGCTGTAGGTCGGCGGGGGTAACACGGCGATGCGCACCTCGGCGGTCAATTCGCCAGCGCTGGCGACGATTTTGCCGCCGCTGGGTGCGTCTGCGAGGACAAGCGTATTACCGTCCAGTTGGCCGACTGGACCGGAGAGCGACCACTCGGCTTCTACCGTGCCGATCAGGCGACCGTGCGCGTCGAAGGCTCGGACGCGGAACGGCACACGAGTTCCAGGCTGGGCGACGACTTCGGCGGGGATGATTTGCAGGTGCGCCGGTGTTCCGTCTGGGGCAGCTTGCTCGCGCGGATAGTTGGCTGCGGTTACTGAAACTTTGAACTGCGCCTCTGGGTCGCCGAGACAGTAAACGCCAGCCTCGGTGGAAAGGTAGATGCGGCCATAGGCTACGGCTGGCGAGCCGAACAATTCGGCGGGCCGGCCGTCGGGCATTGCAATCTCGGCGAGGTCGAGGGTCTCGGCGGTGTCGCGGCCGGAGGCGACGATGGCAAAGCGGCCATTGACCTCTGGCGCGTAGAGCCGGCCATCGGCCAGCACGGGAGACCCTTTGCCGACAGTGCCGATGTTGTGAACCCAGTGGACTTGGCCGGTCTCGGCGTCGAGCGCGTGGATGTTGGCCGAGTTGTCGGTGATGTACAAGCGGCCGTCGTGGACGACTGGGCTGCTATAGCCGGCGAAGACGCCGTCGTAGCGCCAGACCTCGTGCGTGTTTGTAACGTCGCCTCGGCCGGTGGCGTCGATGCACACGACGCGGCCGAGGGAGGTGTTGTCTAGGTTTTCCTCGCTGTGGGCTGCGTACACCTTATCGCCAGCGACGACGACCGAAGAATTGATGCCGCGACGGCTGAGTTTGAATCCCCACACAGTCTCGCCGGTGCGGATTTTTATGGCATAGATGGAGCCGTCGGCGTTGCCGCCGATGAGCAGGCGGACGCCGTTGATAGTGGCGACGATGGGCACGGAGTACGTGGTGTCGAGCGGCCGGCCCCCCGGGGTGGCGATCCAGACGAGTTCGCCGCTGCGCTTGTCAAAGGCGAAGTAGCGGTGGCGGCCCGGCGTGTGGCTGCCCCAATTGGAGCTGAGATAGCTGATGATGACGAGGTCTTCATCGACGACGGGCGTGTGAACGCGACCGCCATAGCCGGAGATGCGCCCGAATTCCTCAGTCAGAGAGCGGGACCAGACGACCTTGCCGTCGCGGTCAAAGCAGAGAAATAGTCCGCTGACAGTATGGGCATAGATGTAGCCGGTCTCTGGGTCGCCGGCGAGGCTGGCCCAGCCGACGCGGTTGAAGGGGATGGTGGTGTGGAAGATGTTGTAGGCGTGTTCCCAGAGCAGGGTGCCGTCTTGGGCGTCAAAGGCGGCGACGATGCCTTCGTGCAAGATGTCCTCGCCGCGACGACCGATGACAAAGACTCGGCCATCGAGGACGATGGGGGTCGAGCGGCCGGTGAATTCGGCGTGCCAGATGGGCGACCAAGATGCGACGAGGCCCGTTTCCTCGGAGACGCCGTTTTGCGTCGGGCCGCGCCAGGAGGGCCAGTCGGCTGGATAGGCACTGGAAGCGGCGAGCAGGAGGCCGAGAAGGGCGCAAGGAAGTTGCAGGCGGAGGTTGGACACGGCTAGTCCTTGGTAGGGCGAGAGTGGAGGTTAAACGTTCTTAAGTACATAAAGAGCGCCACCAATTCTTGTCAATCGGCGGCTAGATGTGCAACTTGTCCAAGTCCATTCACAATCGGGAGGAGCTATGAGCAATCAGAAAGATTACACCGTCCGCGCGACCCACTGTAGCCACCAAGCGTCGCTGGATGAGATCTACGACCGGCTGGTGGAAATCACCGCGCCTTTGCACCGGTCGTGGGCCAAGATCGAAAAGGCGCGGCGGATCGGCATCAAGATCAACATGCAGATGCGCACCAATAATATCCGCCGGATCGGCGGGCGGCGGCAGGAATTGGTGGACGACGACGTGATGCGGGCCGCGTTGCGGCTTTTGCGGGAGCGCAGCGACGCGGAGATCTTCGCGCTCGACACCAGCGCCGCGCCACCGGGCGAGCGTCCGGGTGATGATTTTAACGCTAGGCCGATCTTAGAGGAATTCGGCGTCGAATACGTCGAGGCTGGCGACCCGCCCTTTGAGCGCTACAAAGTGCCCGGTGGTGGGATCATGTTTTCCGAGTACCAGCTTTCAGCCGCCTTGGGTGAGGCCGACGCCTTTGTCTCGCTGGCCAAGATGAAAAACCACGGTTTTATGGGCATTACTCTGTGCCTGAAAAACCTCTTTGGGCTGCCGCCGATCCCGCCGCACG
Source organism: Gemmatimonadota bacterium (assembly GCA_026706505.1). The sequence continues at coordinate 17,445 of JAPOYQ010000888.1, read as the reverse complement.
GTCGCTTGCGTACGTACTTCCACCACGTCATCCGTCTCTCGTATGTCCTGCCCGATTTGGGACTGATTGCCCAACCCTGTCTCAACATCATCGACGGGCTGACTGGTCAGGCGCGCATGGAGTGGGGCGGCGAGGGCCGGATCGCCGATTGCTTAGTCGCCGGTGACCACGTCATTGCCACTGACGCTTGCGGCTCGTACCTGATGGGCACAGATCCCCGGCTCGATTGGCCAACGCCGCCCTTCCGCCGCGACCGCAGCCCGGTGGCGGTGGCTGCCGAGCACGGTTTCGGGACGGTGGATCTGGACGAAATCGACTTTGTCATGGAGGGACTGACGCCGCCGGTAGCTGAATTTGACTCGGCGGAAGCCGACCCGCCGGAGCAGATCGCTCGGTTGCGGCAGACGGCCAGCGAGCAGGCACTTTTTTACCGCGACCACAGTGAGCGGATTTTGGACGCCCACGCTGACAAGTACGTCTTTTTACAGGATGGCGAGGTGATTTGGAGCGGGCTCAAGCCAGAGGAAGCGGGGGCCGTGCAGAACGTTGCTGCGGGCAAAAAGGATCAGGCGGTTTGGCTTAAGCTAGCCGATCCAGCAGAGCGCGAGGGCGAGCGGATGGCGGTGTACGAGAAGATTCTGGCGGCCTAAGTACGCGACAGTAGAGGTGGTCTGAGATGCTTCGCTCCGCTCAGCATGACAAGTGCTGGTGCTCTGCTTCTCAGTGTCATGCTCTGCTTTTTACACTCAGCGCGCCTCTCGCTCCACCAGTGCGCTGATGGCTTCGAGGTCGAGGTCGCTGCCGTCACGGGGATAGGTGTAGGGCAGGAGCCACCAGTCCTCAGTGAAGGAGGCTTCGCCGCCGGGCGGTATATCCTCGCGCGGGCCGATAGGCTCTAGCTCACACATCAGATCCTTGTAATACCATATTGAGATAGTCAGCCCAGCCAATTCGCCATAGGGACGGTCGGGGTACACTGGATAGCGCTTGACCCACAGCAAGTCGTTGCGGTCGAGATAGGCAAACCACCCGGCTTGCGAGTCCATGCCGAGCTTGGCTCTGAGCGGTGTGGAGAGCACTTCGAGGAAGTTGTCGCGGATGCGGATATTGGGGTCTTCGGGGCGGTAGTTGATGACCGGACCGGGGCCGTACATGACATAGGAATCCGGGAAGCGGCTCGGCGTCAGGGGAATGAGCACGATACCGCCGCCCGTGCCGAAGGTGCGACTCCAGTGGCCCCAGTGTTTTGCGCTGTCAGAGACGTTTTTGATGGTTTGGGTAACGCTCAAGTGGGTGGAGTCTTCGGCGAGCTGGAAGTCACGGATGAGTTGGACGCCAGTAGGCTCGTCCTTTTTGCTGATCAGGCGCGCCGAGCGCGGGCCGGTGATTTGGCTTTCCCACTGCCCGAGCCAGAGGTCGGGATGAGCGGGGATGATCATCTCGGGGCCGATGTCGAGGCGGCCGCCGGTGGGACCGAAGCGAGGGTCGCCGTCCTCAAAGGTCGCGCCTTCTTGCACGGGGTCGAGGTAGATGGCGTTGGGGCCTTTGCGCGAGTATTCGAGAACGCGGCCGGCCGACGAGGTGAGGACGACGCGAGTGTGGGCGTTTTCGAGGAGGATGCAGTCCTCGTAGCCGAAGTAGGTGATGCGGTCGGTACCGGGCATGTTGGCGGCTCCAGCTTGGGTGGCGGCGAGGCTGAGGAGTAGAAGCGTTAGTCGGCGCATAGTGTGTTTTTCCTTACTGATTGGGATTGACGATGACGCGGCCCTGGACTTTGCCTGCTAAGATGTCCTTGCCGAGGCGGGGGACGTCGGCTAAACCGACCTCCGTGCAGATGCGATCTAATTTTTCCAAGGGCAGTGCGGTGGCTAGGCGCGACCAAGCGGCAGCACGGCGCTCGGCTGGGTAGAAGACCGAGTCAATGCCGAGGATGTTGACGCTGCGCAGCAAGAAGGGGATAACGGTGGTTGTGAGTTGGGCACCGCCGGCTAAGCCCACCGCGGCGACGGAACCCCCGTAGTTCATCTGGGCTAAGACGCGGGCCAAGGTGGTGCCGCCGACCGAGTCAATGCAGGCGGCCCAGCGCGCACTTTCCAAGGGTTTGTTGGATGGCTCGGCGAGGTCCTGGCGCGGGATGATGGTCTGGGCGCCGAGGTCTTTTAGATAGGGTTCGAGTTCAGGGCGGCCGGTGGATGCGGCGACTTGGTAGCCCAGCTCGGCGAGCAGCAAAACGGAGAGGGAACCAACGCCGCCGGCCGCCCCGGTGACGAGGACTTCGCCTTGGTCGGGCGCGAGGCCGTGGGCTTCGAGGGCTTCTAAGGAGATGGCCGCAGTCAGGCCCGCGGCACCCAAGCCCATGGCAGTGCGCAGCGTGAGGCCGGCGGGTAGGGGCACGAGCCAGTCGGCCTTGAGCCGCGCCTTTTGCGCGTACCCGCCCCAGTGGATTTCGCCGACGCGCCAGCCCGTGCATATAACTTGGTCGCCGGGTTGGAACTGGTCGCTCTGGCTGTGAACGACGGTGCCGGCGAGGTCAAGGCCGGGGACGTGGGGATAGGTTTTGACTAAGCCGCCTAGGCCATTGAGGATCATCCCGTCTTTGTAGTTGAGCGAGGAGTACGCAACGGCGATTTCTACGTCGCCGGTGGGTAGACGGCTTTCGTCGAGTTCTTCGATGAGAGCAGAGTGTTCATGTAAGATGAGTGCTTTGAACATGGTCTTATAGGATTGGAAGAGGGAACTGAAGCAAGCGAACAGCCCGCTGACAGACGATCTGCCGAGGGATTATGGTATTGTCTCCGTTTGAAATTCGCAAACTAAACCGCATTGACCTTAAAGTCCCCTAATTAGCCTCGGGTCGAAGTCGAATGTGGTGGAGCGGCCGATGCGTATTTGCGCGAAGTCGGGATGCTGTGGATTTAAGAGGAAATTGTGTTCCTGCGGAACGACGGCACTGGGAACGACGAGCACTGCGGATTCGCGAGCGGCGGCCCAGCTAGAGCCCATATCTTGGACTTTTGGCGGCACCGGATCGGATGCCCAATTATCGGGCAAGGCGTCCAATGCCAGGACCTTGCACAGGCTGTCGTCAAATTCGACCGGAATGCTCAGGTACCGGTCGAGGGTTGCGGCGGAGTCGAGGTTGACGAGGATTTCGAGCATGGCCAACGACCGCGATTCCGCCGTATAGATGATGGGGGTGCCCCGACGATTCCAGCGTCCTCCAAAAAGACGCGCTCCTTCTCCTTCAAAGGCCCGATCCGCGAAGCGCATCTGGACGATGCGCCAAGCCCGGATGATCACGAAAATACGCCGTACTCGAGGCGACCGAGGAGGTTTTCGACCTCGCGGGCACCAGGCTCGGTGTCGGCGTATTGCAATGGCGTCTTCATGCCGAGGGCCTTCACAGGCTCTTTGAACCACGCCCTCGCCCGCTCTTGGTCGCCCAAGACTTCAATCGCCCGGTCGTACAGTGCGGCAATGCGGAATAAACGCTCGGATTCATCGGTCTGGAGGCGACCTTCTTTGCGACGGCGATTGAGCGTCCGAACCGCGATATTAGCCGCGCTGGCCAAGGTCTTGGCTGGTACGGCCATGGCGCCTTGAAGGTCGTCAAAGGCGGTCATTGGCAGCCCGCGCTTGAGCTGGCGGATCAGGGTTCCGGTATCTTTGAACGACAGGCCCGCTGAGGCTCCATAAGGAGGGCCGCTGGGGGCGTCCGCGCTGATGGTCGAAGCGGCCAAAGGCTTCGAGCCTTCGGAGGCCCAAACATAGGTGCCTATGGGTTTGTTTTTTTTCTTAGACGATGGGGACATGGTGGGAGATCATCCTCCTTTCCGTGAAGGAATTGAGGCTATATTGCCATATAAGATAGGCCATATGGCATCATTGGACAATCCGATAGTGCTGATTTCTTTACGATTTTGGCAATGTTGCAATGGGGAGAAAAAAACACTCTAATCGAATATGCTTAGAGCGTTCATTCCACAGGTATTTCGTCGTTGAAAACCTGAGTGCGTTTCATCAGACGGCGCTGGTCTGGGGGGAAGGCGAGGCGGCGGTGCATGGTCGGGCGGTTGTCGAAGAGGACGAGATCGCCGACTTGCCACTCATGGGTCCAGATAAAGTGCGGTTGTTCGAGATGGGCGTACAGTTCGCCGAGCAGGGCGTCGCTGTCTTGGCGGCTGAGGCCGACGACGTATTTGGTCAGGTGCGGCCCTACGTAGAGCGAGCGGCACCCCGTTTCGGGGTGAGTGCGGACGATGGGGTGGGCGATGTGCTCGGGGGGGTTTTGCGCTTCGACGTAGTGGCGATGCACGGCGCGCATTCCCTTGAGGCGGGTTTTCCAAGCGTCGTCGAGCGCTTCGTAGGCAGCGGTGCAATTGCACCACTGGGTCTGGCCACCCTCCGAGGGAATCTCCACTGCGTAGAGTACTGACAGGGTACCGGGACGCTGGAGGTAGGAAAGATCCGAGTGGAAGGGGATCAGCTCGTCGCCTAGCTCGCCGATGGGCTCGCCGTTTTCTTTGACATTGGAGATGAGGAAAATCTCCTTGACCCGCCGTGGGCGCTGCTTGCGCACGTGCGGTACGGGTTTGCCAAAGTACGCGGTGAAGCGCACTTGGTCCTCGTCGCTGAGTTGCTGCTGGCGAAAGAAGACCACGCCGTAGTCGAGGAGTGCTTGGCGCACCTGCGCGACTTGGTCGGGTGCGAGCGGTGCGGACAGGTCGCAGCCTTTGATCTCAGCCCCGAGCGCACCACCGGTGGGTGCGACTGTTATCTCAGAGGCCATTTGAAAATCATCCCGCATCTGCGTTCATCTGCGGATACTTTGTCCCCGTGCGACCGTCGAGATGGCTTTTCAGACATCGCAGACCTCGAAGGCGTGTTCGAGCGAATCAACGGGATCGCCTTTGGGCCGGTACTCGTGGCCGACGTAGCCATCGTAGGAGGTCGCGGCGATGGCTTGCATGATTGGGGGATAGTAGATCTCCTGCTGGTCGTCGAGGTCACGGCGGCCGGGGTTGCCGGCGGTGTGGAAGTGGCCGATGCAGTCGATGTGGTCGGTGATGTTGCGGATGAGATCGCCTTCCATGATCTGCATGTGATAGATGTCGTAGAGCAGCTTGAACCGGGGCGAGCCGACAGCTCGACACAGGGCTACGCCCCAAGCGGTGCGGTCGCACTGGTAATCGGGATGATTGACCCGCGAGTTGAGCAATTCCATGCAGAGCGTAATGCCTTTTTCCTCGGCGGCTCCGGTGACGCGGCGCAGGCCGGCGACGCAGTTGGCGAGGCCCTCTTCTGAGGAGCGGCCCTCGCAGTTGCCGGAAAAGCAAATTAGCGAGGGAATGCCGCGTTCAACGGCGAGGTCGATGTTGGCGAGGAGCTCGTCTTCGATGCGGTCGTGATTCTCGGGCTTGTTGAGGCCGTCGGGTAGGGAAGCGTGGCCGGAGACGATGGAGATGGCGAGACCGTGATCTTGGATCAGGGACCAGTGTTCTTGGGGAGCCATCTCTACGGATTGGTAGCCGATGCGGGCGGCGGCCGCGACGAGTTCCTGCGGGCTGAGGCCGCTGCCGGCGAAGGGATTGAAGCAGACGGATTGTTTGATGGCAGGCATAAAGCTAGGCTCCTGTGCCGAACATTTCGGCGACCGGGGTAAAAGGGGCATCGAGTTCGAGCGGGTACATGGGCCGCTGGCAGACGCGGTGCCCGAGGGTGGGCAAGTTCGCGCTGGTCGAGCCAAGGGCATCGATGTTGAAGTTTATCTCGGCCCATTCGTCGAAAAAGTGCCACTGGCAGTGCGGCGACTTGATGACGATGAGGTCGTAGTCCTTGGGATTGATGTCGTGGGCGATAAAGACCGAGCGATCGATAAAGGGCACCGAGCGGCTGACGCAGACAATGGTGAGGTTGTCGCTTTCCAGCACGGCCGTAGGCCCGGCGTGCTGGGGCGTGTTCCAAGATTCGCAGAGATATTCGCCGTCGCCAAGTTGGGTGACTTCGACCTCTAGATCGAGCGGGGGAAAGCGCGAGTCGAGCGAGCCGCCTAAAACCACGTGGATGCGCGCGCCTAGCCCGGCGTCGTGGGCCATGTACGCGGCAGGCGCATCCACCAGCGGCGCAAGCACTTGGCCGGAGTACCCGCTAGCGTGCAGGGCTTGGAGCAGCACGTTGCTATCGCCGGTTGCGCCCGAGGAGGGGGCATCGGCCGCGTCGGTGAAGAGCACTGGCCCGCTGTATTGGGCGGCTTGGGCCACGGCATCTTCGACGGATACGAGGTCGGGCTGCATGAGTGCGCGGCGTTCCCAGAAGTCAGCGGCGAGGTGCAGGGCCTCGCTGCGGGCGAGGTCGGGGTCGGCATCGGCCACGACGATGGCTTGGGAGCACAACTCGGGCACATCGGTGAACGGGTTGCCGATCATCATGCCGGCGGCGAGAATGTCGGGCTGCTCCTCTAGGGCTTGGCAGTAGCGGATGGTCTCGCCGTACACGCCGGAGGCGGTGATGAGTTCGTTGCCGCGCACGAGCGCGGGCACTCGCACGCGGGCCACTACGGGCTGCGCGCCGGCGAGGACTTGGAGGAGCAAGTACGCGGCGCGGCGGCCGGTGTCGGCCAAATCGACGTGCGGATAGGTGTGATAAATGGCGAGGCCGTTCGAGTGCTCCAGCATGCGGTGAGTGAGGATGCCGTGGAGGTCTTGCGAGATCACGATGGGGAAATCGGGGCCCGCGCTGCGGCGAATCTCTTGTAGCAGGTAGCCTTCCGGGTCCAGCTCTTGGGTGCAGCCCATGGCACCGTGCAGACAGAAGTACATGCCGTCAGCTTCGGCTAGGTGTGGTGTGACCGCGTCGAGCAGCTCGGCGGCAAGGTGCTCGAAGTCCTGTTGGTCTAAAGGCCCGGCTGAGGGGGCGACGGCCCCGTACGTGGGGATGACGTCGATGTGGCTGTCGGCGAAGACCTGCAAGGCACCGCACAACTCGGTCTCGCGGCCTTGGTGATAGGTGAGTAACTCGGGGCCTCGGCGGATGGAGAAGTTGTCGTACGTGCCGATGACCGGGTTGAAGGAGGAGATTTCTTGCTTGCACTCGGCGACGAGGATGCGGGACATGGGCGTCCGTTCGGTTAGGTTTTGCGCGGGCGGATGTTGGGGCCTTGGGGGGTGTCTTCGATTTCGTAGCCGGCCGCGGCGATTTCGTCGCGCAGGGCGTCGGCCGTGGACCAATCCTTGGCGTCACGGGCCTGTTGGCGCTGAGCGGCGAGCGCGTGAATCGCGTCGGGTATGGCCTCCTCTTGTGGCGTCCACGTGGCCAGCCCCAAGCCCATAACTTGGTCGAAGTGCAGGAGTGTGGCCTTCTTGGCAGCGTCGGGAAGATCGCCGGCCACGAGTTCCCAGCACAGGGCGAGGACGCGCGGCATGTTGAGGTCGTCCTCGACGCGCTCTTTGAACGCGGCCACGTAGCGGTCGTCGGGTTCAGACGGCGCACCCCAGGCGTGGGCGGCGGTGCGCAGCCGGTCGAGGGCCGTGGCCGCGCCGGCGAGGCTATCCCAGCTAAAGGAGAGCTTGGCCCGGTAGCGCGCCCCGAGACAGAAAAAGCGGTAGGCAAGGGGGTCGTAGCCCTCTTCGACGAGGGATTCGAGGCGCAGGAAGTCGCCGCTCGACTTGGACATTTTCTCGCCGTCGAGTTGTAGAAACGCGCCGTGGAGCCAGAATTCAGCTAGCCGCGTGTCGTAGCAGGCTTGGGCTTGGGCGATCTCGTTGGTGTGGTGGACCGGGATGTGATCCTCGCCGCCGCAGTGGATGTCGAAGTACGATCCCAAGTACTTGGCCGCCATAGCGGTGCATTCGATGTGCCAGCCGGGGAAGCCGCGCCCCCAGGGGCTGTCCCATTCCATCTGTCGCTGCGTCTCTGCTGAGCTGAACTTCCACAGCGCGAAATCCGTGACGCGGCGCTTCTGCCCGAGATCGACGCGCTGGCCGCCTTGCAGGCCTTCGATATCGAGGCGGGCGAGGTGGCCGTAGTCGCTCAGGCGCGAAGTGTCGAAGTACAGGCCGTCGTCCGTGCGGTACGCGTAGCCTTTTTCCTCAATGGCGGCGATGGCTGCAATCTGCTCGCGGATGTGGTCGGTGGCCCGGCACCAGACGTGAGGGGCGAGCACGTTGAGCCATTCGAGCTTCTCTTGGAAATCCGCGGTGTAGCGCTCGGCGATTTCCCAAGCTGTCAGGCCAGTGCGCCGCGCGCCGGCTTCCATCTTGTCCTCGCCGGTGTCAGCGTCAGAGGTTAGGTGCCCCACGTCGGTGATGTTGACTACGTGGTGGACCTCATAGCCGCTGTATTCGAGGGCGCGCCGGAGGATGTCTTCGAAGATATAGGTGCGCAGGTTGCCGATGTGCTGGTAGTTGTACACAGTCGGGCCGCAGGCATACAGGCGGACTTGGGGAGGCGCGAGCGGTGTGAAGGGGCGCTCTTGGCGGGCATAGGTATCAAAAAGATGCAGGGTCATAAGTCTATTAAAGAGGGGTTAGTCGCAAGATGTGGCAATAGAGAAAGAGTCAGTCTATAACTCGTCGATGGATACCTCGCGTCCTTCCATCGCGCTTTTGACTGCGGCAAAGACCATGGCCATGGACTTGAGGTTGTCGGCCGCATTGCACTCGGGCGTGCGTCCCTCTTCTATGGCGGCGACGAATTCCCGCAGCACGGGGTTTTGGTCTTGGCCGCCATCGTCGTCGAGGGGGATTTGCTGGCGAATTTTGGGATCGGCGCGGTGTGAGTGAGTGTGGTACAGGTCGAAGCCCTCCCACGTCAGGGTACCACGCGGCCCCTCGTAGCGCCACTCGCCGTTGTGTCCGGCTGGCACGTGCCCGACCGTGCAGCCGATGCCGCGGTGGGTGGCGACTGTACCGTTGGCAAAGCGGAAGAGGATCATCTGAGCGGCGTCGCCTTGGTGCCAGCCCCAAGGGAGGTTCCAGGTGAGGGCGTGCGCGCTCACAGGGTCTTGGCCGAGAGTGTAGCGCATCATGTCGAAGTGGTGGATGCCCATGTCGGTGAGGAACATATACGGCTCGGTGACGTAGTGCGAGCCGGGCGAGTCGGCCCAATTGACGTAGAGCGAGACATCGAGCTGGCCGACCGGGCCGATCAGATCCTCGGTGAGTAGGCGGCGAGTCGTGCGCGGCAGGCCGTTGAACCGGTAGTTCTGGGTGATCATGTGCGCGACGTCGGCTTGGGTGCCGGCCTCCACTACGCGCCGGGCGGCCTCGTACTGGTCGCTGAGGGGCTTTTCTCCGAGCAGGTGCAGGCCCGCGGCAAAAGTCTGCATGGCGATTTCTTCGTGGATGGCTGGCGGCGTCACGTCGAGGACGAAGTCGGCTTGCACGGCTGCGAAGGCTTCGCCGAGATCGCGGTAGATGGAACGCTCGGCGAGTGAGCATTGTGCGACCGCGCGCTCGCGGTTTTGCGCGCTCGGCTCGACACAGGCGACTACATCGACATTCCGTTGTTTCCGGCATTGGTCGAGCCAATAGCGGCCCCTGCCGCCCAACCCTACGAGTATGGCTTTCATCGGAGTCCTTTCGCTTTTTTTCTAAATAAAGGGCTTGGTCTGCGGCCGGGCCAGTCGTTAGAAAAAATTGACAGGGTTGCAGCGCAGGGCTACCTTTGGGCGCTTTCATCCCCTTGCGCTGAGGTACACTCTTTTGGCTATACTGCATAAGGCACCCACACGCCTCGTCCTTGCGATTCTCGCGTGGTGCTTGAGTGGGAGTTGCTCCCGGGAAAACACCGAAGAGCTAGCGCCCGGGGTGGTGTACCAAGAGATCCACTTGCCCGAAGGACCGTGGCGGATACACGTAGTGGAAGTGGATCTGCCGCGCTCTTGGGCGGCGGGCATCCGCGTGCGCATGGCCAAGCAGGAAGAGGCGCAAAAGACCAGTAGCTTGGCCGCTGGTGCTTTAGCGGCCATAAACGGGGACTTTTTATTTCCCGGTGAGTCTAACCAGCCAGCCGGGTTATATATCGAGTCCGGCAATCTCATCCGCATCCCACAACGGCGCTCGGCCTTTGCCATTACCGAGGCTGGCCAGCCTTTGATCGCAGTGTACAAGATGGAATTGGGTCTGTTGACGGCCGAAGGCGAGCAGCTACACGTCGCGGGCTTTAATCGCGAGCCAGCGCTCGGGGAGTTGTCCGTGTTCAACGAGCGCGCGCATGTGCAGGGAGATTCGCTGCAAGCGGCCACGGGCTTCCTGTTGCAAGGGTTGGGCAATACCTCCATCGCCAACGACACGATCTCCGTCTGGGTTCAACAAGTCCGGCGGGAGGCTTGGCCGCTCTCCCTCCAGCGCGACCAATGGCTGTTGGCCGCCGACGCCGAATACGAGGCGACAGAGCAGATTGCCTTGGGCGACACAGTGCAACTGTATTGTCGACTGTTGCCAGCCCGCGCCAAGTTGATGGAGGCCATCAGTGGGGGGCCGCGCATCCTGCGCGATGGCGCAGTATCCATTGAAGTAGAAGAGGAGCGGCTCAGCCGCAGCTTTGCCGACAAGCGGCACCCGCGCACGGCCATTGGATATTCCCAAGATGAGCAGGTGCTTTTTATGATTGTGGTCGATGGGCGGCAACCAGGGTACAGCGTTGGCATGAGCTTGCAGGAGTTGGCCGAATTTATGTGCACGCGCTTGGCCGAATTTTCTCGCGCCAAGGCCAATGCCTATCAGGGGTTAAACCTCGATGGTGGTGGCTCGACGACGATGGTCGTAGGCGAACAGGTGATCAACAGGCCCTCCGATCCCACGGGCGAGCGGCCGGTGGTCAACGCTCTTTTAGTCGTAGCGGACACTCGGAACGAGGAGCGGCCCTAGTGCCGACCTTGCGCGCCGAAGACCTCGATGGGCTGGCGCGGACTTGCTTGCGGCAGGTCGGCGTTCCCCCGGACGATGCGGCGTTGGTGGCTGAGCACTTGGTCGAAGCTGGGCTGATGGGGCACGATACCCACAGCGTGTTGCGACTGCCCCAATACGTGAACATGGTGCGCGACGGCCAAGTCGAGCCTGGGGCTGCGTTGGTAGTGTTGAACGAAAGCGAGTGTGGGGGGCGGCTGAGTGGCCAATGGAACTACGGGCCGGTGACGGCAACCGAGGCTGTGCGCTGGACACTGGACAAGCTCGGCGACGGGGCAGTGGCAGTAGTCGGGGTGCGCGACTGCAACCACGTGGCGCGGCTGGGGCGTTTCGCCGAGATCGCTACTCGCGCCGACTGCATTGCCCTCATCGCAACCAATGGCCACGGCGGCGACAGTGCGGTGGCTCCCTTTGGCGGCCGCAGCCGTCGCTTGCCGACGAATCCAATCTGCTGCGGCATTCCCACCGGCGGCGATTGGCCCGTGATCCTAGACATGACGACGAGCATGATTTCCGGCGGGGATATGCGGCTTTTGCGCAACAGGGGCGAGGATGCGCCGCCGGGGATGCTGATCGATGCAGAGGGCCGTCCAACGACGAAAGTGGACGCGTACTATGGCCCGCCCGCTGGTGCTATCTTGCCGCTTGGTTTTCCGCAGAGCGGGCACAAGGGCTACGGGCTTTCCGTGCTAGTCGATATTTTAGCTGGGTCGCTTTCCGGGGCCGGAATGACGCAAGAGGCACCCGAGCGCACGGGCAACGCACTGTTCATCGCCGTGCTCAATGTCGCGGCCTTCCTGCCATTGGACGAGTTTTACGCCGAGGTCGCGGGATTTGTCGAATGGGTCAAGTCGTGTCCGCCGGCTCCTGGGGTGGCCGAGGTGCTGCTGCCCGGAGAGCGGGCGCACCAGCGGTTGCAGGCGCGGCGGCGCGATGGGCTACACGTGGATGAGAAAGCTTGGGTCGAGATAGGAGCCTTGGCGGCTGAGTTGGGAGTGGAACTGCCAAGAATTAGGAATTAAGACCTCGCAATTAAAAAAGGAGTTTGCGATGCTTCACATCGGGATTGTCGGCATGGGTGGAATTGGCAACAATCACGCCCGTTGCTACACGGCAAACGAGAATGCAAAGATCGTCGCCGTGTGCGACATGGTTAAAGAGCAAGCGGACAAAGCGGCCGAGTCCTATGAGGCGCAGGCCTTTTACTCGGTCGAGGAGATGATCGCCAGCGGCCTGCGGCTCGACGCCTGCTCGGTGACCACGGCCGGGGTGGAGAACGGGGGCGATCACTACGAGCCGACGATGGCGCTTTTGCGGGCCGGCATTCCGGTGCTAGGCGAGAAGCCGATTTCCAATGAAATTCCCAAGGCGCGGGAAATGGTGGCCTTGGCCGAAGAAAAGCAGTTGCCCTATGGGATCAACCTGAATCATCGCTTCACGCCCGCGGCCGTCAAGGCCAAGGAGTGGCTGACCAACGGGCGGCTCGGCGAACTGCAGATAATCAACATGACGATGTGGATCAACAATCCCAACGAGTCGAGCCCGTGGTTCCACATCCGCGCTCTGCATCCACACTCGCTGGACGTGATGAGCTATTTCGCCGGAGGGGTGGATCGGGTACACGCCTTTTTCAAGAAGGGAAAAGGCCGGCAGATCTGGTCCAATGTGCAGGCGAACCTGCTGTACGAGAATGGCGTCATCGGGCATTTGACGGGGTCGTACGACGCCGGGGGAAGCTACGGCTTGGAGACCTTGGAACTGGTCGGCTCGGAGGGACGGGTTATCATCAATGAAGCCTGTGAGAAGCTGACGTTTTACCCGCGCTTTTCACGCGAGGTGGAAAGCTACGATCACCTCGGGGGCATGGGCGGCTTTGCGGATACCTTCCCGGCGCGCATCAACGCTTGGATCGACGATTTGCTAAACCAAGTCCCGCCTGCGCAGGTGGATGCCAGAGGAGCGGACGCCTTGCGAGTCCAGTTGGTAATTGAGGCACTTATCGAAAGCTGGGAAACCGGGCAGGTGATAGAGGTCCCTAAAGGGTAGCGCAAATGGCGACTATGGGGGTAGTTTGTTATACTCAGGTCTAAGGAGATGCTGCGGATGAAGCACGCCAAGCAAAAGTCCGAACTTGGCCAATACCTGTATTCTATACTGACCGTCGTAGGCTTGTTTCTGGTCATTCGCACCGGTGTGGTGCAGGCCTTTTACATCCCTTCCAGTTCGATGGAAGATACGCTTTTGGTAGGTGATTATCTGCTGGCCAACAAGTTTATCTACGGCGTTCCCGTCGATGTGCCTCTGACGAGCATTTCCCTCTTCCGCCTGCCTGCACTCAAGGAACCGCAGCCGGGTGACATCGTGATTTTCCGTTCTCCGCAGGACGAGGGGCGCGACTTGATCAAGCGCTGTGTTGCCGTCGGAGGGCAGCGCGTCCACATCATCGACAAGGTGCTCCACGTCGATGGCGAGCCAGTGCAAGACCCGCCGCTGACCAAGTACACCGACCCTAGGTACTATCCGAGGGAGCTCAATCCCCGCGACAATTTTGGCCCGTATATTGTGCCCGAAGGCTATTTTTTTATGATGGGTGACAATCGCGACAACAGTTCGGACAGCCGCTACTTTCGCGCTGTGCCCAAGCGGTTGATCAAGGGCAAGGCCATGAACATCTATTGGTCGTGGGAGCCCGACACCCGCGGACCTTATTACAGGGGCTTGAGTTCGCTGCCCGCGGTGGTGGCCAGCTTTATCTGGCGCCTGCCCAGCCGAGTGCGCTACAGGCGTCTCGGCGACGTGATCTACTAGCGGGAGGATGCCATGAACCGCAGGGAATCGCACGAATACGACAAGGACCAAGAGCCAGAGGAGCAGGTCGCTGAGCCATTGCGCTTGGTCGATCAGTTGCTCGCGCTAGCCCCAGACCGAGACCCAGCTCGGCCTCTGCTGTACCGCCTTCGGCGCCAGCTCATGGAGCGGGAGATTTCCTTTCAGGAGGCGCGTCGGGCTCTCGTGGAGATGGAAGCCGCCCTAGAGAAGGTGACGGCACCGGCCAATCGCGTCGGGATCTTCCTCGGCATGCCGAGCGAGGGGATTGCCACGGTCTTCGTCGGCAGTGCTGAGTACTATGCCAACATCGACCCGCGCGTCGATGTGTCCCAGCTCAAGGTCGGCTGCCGGGTACTGGTAAACGAAGCCTATGCGGTCGTCGGCAATTTGGGGCACAGCCCCTCTGGACCGGTGGCCAAGGTCGGCGATCTGCTCCCAGAGGGTCGGTTGCGGATTGCCCAAGCGCACGGGACCCAAGAGGTGGTCGTAGAGCGCGCTGCGGAATTGGCCGACGTGGATTTGCAAATCGGCGACGAGGTGCGGATGGATCCGGCCTACAAGGTTGCGCTGGAAGTTTTGCAGTCCGCCGAGAGCAAGGAGTACTTCATCGAGGACGTTCCGCCAACTCCTTGGGAGAGCATCGGCGGCCAAGCCGAAGCGATCGAGGCCATCCGCGACACTATTGAACTGCCTGCGTTGCATCCCCAGCTCTTCGAGCGCTTCGAGTACTCGACGCCCAAGGGCTTCCTGCTCTACGGCCCTCCGGGCTGCGGCAAGACTCTCATCGGCAAGGCCACGGCGTACAACTTGGTGCAGCACATGCGCGAGGTCGAGGGCCTGGAGTTGGAAGAGTACTTCATGCATATCAAGGGGCCGGAGATCCTCAACATGTGGCTCGGCGAGACCGAGCGCATGGTGCGCGAGGTCTTTGCCCAGGCGCGCCAAAAGCGCAAGGAGGGCTATTTGCCCTTTGTCTTTATCGACGAGGCCGAGTCGATCTTGGGCACTCGGCGCTCGATGCGCAGCCACAACATCTCCAATACAGTCGTGCCGATGTTTTGCACTGAGATGGACGGCATTGAGTCGCTGCAGGACGTAGTGCTGATTTTGGCCTCCAACCGCCACGATCTGATTGACCCGGCCGTGCTCCGGCCCGGCCGCATCGACCGCAAAATCAAGGTCGCGCGCCCCAACTACGAAGCGGCCGGCGACATTTTGGGGATTTACCTCAAGCCCGAACTGCCGATTGATCGCGCCGAGGTAGAGCAGTACGGCGGTGAAGCGGCTGCGCGCGAGGCCCTGATACAGGAGGGCCTAGACGAGTTGTTTTCCAAAGGCGAAGAGGCCCGCTTCTTGGAGGTGTCGCTGCGCAGCGGCCGCCAGGAAGTACTCTATCGCGGCGACCTGATTTCCGGAGCCATCATCGCCTCGGTCGTATCGCGGGCCAAGGAGATGGCGATCAAGCGCGCCATTGCCGAGGGCGACCCCGAAGGCGGAATCCGCGCCGAGGATTTGCGGCAGGCGACGCGGGCTGAATACCGCGAAAACGAGGTGTTCCCACCTTCGGACAGCGTCGAGGACTGGCTCAAGCTGCTCGACTACGAGCCGGAGAACGTGGTGCGGGTGATACCCGTTAGACCCCAGCCGGAAAAAGCACCGGAAAAGCGCATCGGCCAGGTGATCTGACTCAGCTCATGCAGCGGCTCTGCGGGCTAGAAACCGAGTACGGCATCCAGGTTGATGAGGATGAGTCCATGGACGTGGTGGTAGAGTCCATGGAATTGATCCGCTGCTATGTGCGCCAAGATTTTGTCGCTCTCTGGAATTACGCACTCGAAAATCCGCGGCTCGACATGCGCGGCTTTGAGGTCGCCGAGCTCCTCAACGACAAGGACGAGACTGTTCACTTGCAGAAGGATCGCCAGCGCCCGATCCAGCTAGCGGACTTGAAAAGCGACCTGATCGTCCACAATGGTGCCCGCCTGTACAACGACCATACCCACCCGGAATTTTCCACCCCAGAATGCTATAGTCTCCGCGATTTGGTAGCCGTTGATCGCGCCGGAGAGCGGATTCTCTTCCAGTGCGCGCGCCAGCGCACCGAAGACCGCGGCCGGGGCGTAGTGCGTTTGTACAAAAACAACACCGACTTCGAGGGGCACAGCTACGGCTGCCACGAGAACTTCCTGCTCAGCCGCGACATTCCCTTCCAGCAAGTGATCAACGGGCTGCTGCCCTTTGTGGTGACGCGCCAAATTTTTGCCGGGGCCGGCAAGGTCGGCGTCGAACAAGACACCCGGGCGCGGCCTGCCACCTACCAACTAAGCCAGCGCGCGGACTTTTTCGAGGTCATCGCCAGTGTCGATACCATGCACCGCCGCCCGCTGGTCAACACCCGCGACGAGCCACACGCCGATCCAGCGCATTACCGCCGCTTGCACCTGATCATCGGCGATGCCAACATGTGCGAATACGCCACTGCGCTCAAGGTCGGCACGGCTTCCTTGGTGCTCGACCTGCTAGAGGCTGGTGCGTTGCCCGCGTTTGCATTGGCCGATCCCATCGGCGCGCTCAAGACCATTTCTCGCGACGAGTCCCGTGAGTGGCCGGTGGCTTTGTCCGAAGGAGGGTCCAGTTCGGCGCTGGAGATACAGACGGTTATTATGACGGCAGCGACGCGAGTTTTTCAGGGCCGCGATGAGGAGACAGATTGGGTTCTCGCGGCTTGGCGCGATGTGTTGGACTCCCTCGCGCGCGATCCGCAAGAGTTGATTGGACGCCTCGATTGGGTGACCAAGAAGTGGCTGTTGGATGCGTTTGCCGAGTCCGAGAGACTTGATTGGGAACGGCCGGAGGACCGCGCTTGGCTGCAAAGCCAAGACCTCGAGTACCACAACATCGACCCGGCTGAGGGGCTATACCCGACGCTCGAAGCCGCCGGCCAAGCAGAGCGCATCGTCTCCGAGGAGGCAGTGTGCCGGGCGTTGGTCGAGCCGCCCGGGGACACGCGGGCCTATTTCCGCGGCAAGATGTTGCAGAAGTTTGTCGCGGCGGTGCGCTCGCTCAATTGGGACAGCATTGAGCTGGAACTCGACGGCCGCTGTGAGGTCATCGACCTCAAGGCTTGTGTCAGCCGGGAGACAGCGGCTTATTATAACGAAGCTTTAGACGCGGCTGCGAGCGTCGAGGATTTGCTCGCCAGACTGGGTAGAAAACCGAAACCGGAGGTGGCACCATGAGCGATTTTATCTACTACCGGGAGCGCGCGCCCCGGCCGACCAAGCCGATCGACGACAACGACGACGGGAGCGGTCTGCAGGCCGACGGCTTGAACCTGAAGGTGTACGACAGCTACCTGCATGACGTGGTGGTAGGCGGCGACGGCACTTTCCTCCGCCAATACGCATTAACGCTTGCCGATTCCGTCATTTTCCGGAATGTGGTGCTGGACAACAGCGGCAAGGAAGGCATCCGTATCAAGGACGAGTCCAGCGATAACAAGGCGATGGGAATTCACAACGTCAATTATTTCGAGGTCTCGAATTCGACTATTTCGAACACGAAAGCGGACGGCATTTACGTGGATGGCGGCGACGAAGACGAGAGCACCCCGGAGCCGGAATTCATGGTGGACGGCCTGACCTGTTACAACTGCGGCTTCTGCAACGGACGCGCGATTTTTCCTCGCAACATCCTCAACGCGACGATC
>JAPOYQ010000395.1 GCA_026706505.1 Gemmatimonadota bacterium | reverse complement strand
CGGCTTGCGCGGACTCGGAAAGCGCAGACGCAAATTCCTCTTCGCTGACATTCGGGGGCAGTGCCATCTCAACGGTCTCCTTGTTCGAATCTTCTTGCCGGCATCCGGGATTGCAGGGGGCGCCGAGCAGCACGCTTCGCAACGTCAGGCGATGAGCCGGCCAACCAGCACTGCACGCTTGTGGTGTGGAAAGGCCCTGACTCAGGGATCCAATGCCCCTTGGGACCAAGGTACCGTATCATCGTCGGTGACGGCGGTCGAATTCGTCCGCAACCGGAGGCTGCGAGGACTGCAAGCAACTCCTTTCGGCTCGCTTCCCTTACGCTCGCCGCCGGCCTTGCCGCAGCGCGCGGTGGGGACGGCATGGACACTCAAGGCGAAACGACGGCGCCCGACTCGACGGCAGAACCCCCCGTTGCTTGGGTGCTGAAGCCACCGCCGGAAATCGATATCGACTGCAGTTCCGCGGTCGGCCAGTCTGGCACGCCCGCCATTGAACTCGGCGGTCCGTGCCCGCACCGCAGGTATTGCTAGTGATGTATCCATCATAGTGGAACGGATGTAGCCTTTATGTGTCGACCCCTCACCTACAGGAACCCGGTATGCACCGCACCCAGATTTCGCTCAAGCAGGACAGGATCCTCGTCGATACGGGCGCCTGGTACGCGCTCGTGGATCACCGGGACCCGGATCACGGCCCGGTGCTGAAAGCCGTCCGGGACCATCGCCTTGGCTTGCTGACCAGCAACTCTATCCTGGACGAGACCGCGACCCTGATCCGTTTTCGCTCGGTTGGAACGTGGCGCATCGATTCGGAAAGGCACTGCGCGCCGGGACGCTTGCTGCCGTCCAGCGGATTTCGCCGCGCGACGGGCATTTGAACTCCTGAGCATAGACAGGTTGCAGAGCAAATGGTGACCTTGGAGCAACTTTTCGGGATTGAGCTCCCCATCATTCAAGCGCCGATGGCAGGCGTCCAGGACAGCGCACTGGCTGTAGCGGCGTGCAACGCTGGCGGACTCGGGTCGCTTCCCTGCGCCATGCTTGGATTAGAGGCACTACGTCACCAACTGGCGGCGATAAAGGCGCAAACCGACAAACCTTTCAATGTGAACTTCTTCTGCCACACGACTCCAACGCCGAGTGCTGATCGGGAAGCAACCTGGCGAACAGCTCTATCTGTGTACTACGAGGAATATCGAATCGATGCTGAGGCCATCCCCGTCGGCGTTGGCCGCGAACCGTTCAGTTTTGAAGCCGCAGAGGTGCTAGCGGAATTTGAACCTCGTGTGATTAGTTTTCACTTTGGCTTACCGTCCGATGAGTTGCTGGCAAGCGTTAGATCTTGGGGGCCGAAGATTCTGGCATCGGCGACAACGGTTGAAGAGGCACGTTGGTTGGAAGAGCGCGGAGTCGATGCCATCATCGCTCAAGGCCTAGAGGCAGGCGGGCATCGCGGTATGTTTCTGTCAGGCGACCTGACGAAGCAAATGGGCACGTTCGCTCTAATTCCACAGATCACACGGGCTGTGAAGATTCCAGTCATTGCTGCTGGCGGAATCGCCGATGCAAAAAGCGTCGCGGCTATCATGGCGCTTGGGGCCGTTGGCGCACAAATCGGAACCGCATATCTCCTTTGCCCAGAAGCGATGACCAGTGCGATCCACCGCGCAGCGCTGAAGAGTGAGGCCGCTGACCATACTGCGCTCACGAATCTGTTCACAGGTCGTCCAGCTCGTGGGATTGTGAACCGACTCCTGAGAGAGCTTGGTCCAATCAGCACTGCGACGCCGGCATTCCCGCTCGCTACCGCGGCTATCGCCCCATTGCGTAAAGAGGCTGAAGCTCGCGGTTCTGGCGACTTCTCGCCTCTGTGGTGCGGACAAAATGCCACGGGGTGCAAGGAGATCCCAGCAACCAGGCTAACTAGAGAGTTGGCTGCGCAGATTGGACCGTAGCAATAGGCATACTGTCGATGGCAGTAGGATGCAATGTCGCTTGCTTTTTCCTCTCTCTATGCGCTATCTGAGCCGCACCGTCGTCGTCGCCGGTCCGGCTGTTGCCGGTGCGGTCCTCGTTGGGCGGGAAGGCGCGACCATCGATCTGCAGAACCCGTCAATATGGTGTGGCGGGTCGGCAGCGGATCACCAATACCGTTGACGATCACCCTTTTCGTTTAGCGCGAACTTCTTGGCTCATGCTGCTGCCGCAA
>JAPOYQ010000628.1 GCA_026706505.1 Gemmatimonadota bacterium | reverse complement strand
CGGGATACTGAGCCACGTATTCTGTCTGGCAGAACCAGATGCGGCGGGATTTATGCGTGGAAGTCATGCTTTGTCTGGCTCCATCCAAGCGATCAACTGGCGCACGATGCGAAAGGTTATCCCCCACAACAGCGGGCGATTCGGCCCCAACAGGTCGAGCGCTGGAAATACCTGCTCTCCGCCGCGACGTCGCAGTCGGTACTGAGTCCGCTTACTGGAATCACGCAATTGGTCGGCTCCTACCCAAAAGGCCGACTCGATCTCGTGGTTGAGGACCAAGTCCACTGGCGTCTCCAAGCGATAGACGAAACCAGATACCACCACCGGCAACATATGTCCGGTCAAATCGTCAACCCGACCCCAATACTCAGCCGTGGACAGATTGATCCCGACTTCTTCCAAAGTCTCGCGCTCGGCCGCAGCCCGCAGCGACGGGTCGTCTACCTCAATGCGCCCGCCGGGAAAGGCGATGTGTCCCGACCAAGGATCGTCCGGGTGCTGGGCGCGTTCGATAAAGAGCAATTGCAAGCCCTCTGGCGTCGGCCCCAAGACCACAGCCACCGCAGCTCGCGTCTTGTCCGTAGAGCCGACCAAGTAGGGTTGGTGCTGGGCGAGTCCCACCTGCACCGCAGCCCAAGCGCCTAGATCCACGGTCGCTTCCAATGGCTAAATGTCGTCAAAAGGATACAGTTTGCGGCCCAGCCGCTTAAAGGCCAGTTTGGCATCGGACGGAGCGTGTACCGATGGTTCGGAGATCACTTGAATCTGGCCGGCCCACGGCTCAAAACCAGCGCGGAAGTGGGCTGCGGACTTGACGCCGACATAGCGCATCTGCTTTGGGTCCAAACCCAAGGTGCGGGAAAACGCCGTGCAAAACGGTTGCTCGCGCTTGTTTACCAATAGCACGTGTACCCCGCCTTGGCGGATGTGAGCCGAGAGCCCCATGGTGCCATCTAGGCCGGCGTACATAGGCCCGTCGTAGCGAAAGGACCCGTCGCTCAAGGCCACTACTTCGGCCCGCATGGAGCAAGGCTCGCCTTGCAGCGAGGACGCCTTGCCGCCCACCTCTAAATCGATCACCGCACCGACGCCCGCTTGGTGGCAAGCAGCCACCGCTTCGGGATCGACGATGTACAGCACGCAGGCATCTTGCAGATCAGCTTCTAAAAAAGTCCGCAACAGCCCGGTGCTGTCGCCGGGCGAACCGCCGCCGGTATTGTCGTTGCGGTCGGCCAAGACCACGGGATAATGCCCCGTCTTGTCGGCCTCTCGCAGTGCCTCTGCGGTAGAAGGCATGGGTGCCTGCCAATCGGCCCGGCGCTCCCAGAGCCAAGCGGCCAACTCGTCGGCGCAGGATTGGGCTAGGGCGGGGTCGTTGTCTGTGGCTACGTACACCGATGCACCCATATCGGGGATGTCGGCTAGGGGGAAGCAGGTGGCGATAGAGCCGCAGATCACGCCGGGCCGGGCCTCAATTCGGTGCAGGTATTCGATGGCCTGGCGCATGGGCGGATGGGCCGTCACTTGGTTCATGCCCCAGACTAGAGGCAGTTGGTGCAAGGCCATGGTCGGCCGCACGCCTTCCCGCACCATGCTCACCAGCACATCGGCGCACTCGCGGCCCCTCGGCGCCATATCGACCTCTTGATAGGTCTCCCGCCCAATCAGCACATCCGCGGTCTCGATCATGGCGTGGGAGACATTGGAGTGGATGTCCAACTGCCCGACGACGGGCATATCCGGGCCGACCAAACCGCGCACCGCGGCTAGGATATGCCCTTCGGCGTCGTCAATGCCCTCGGCCACCATGGCCCCGTGCAATTCCAATAAAACCCCGTCGATAGCCCCCGCCGCCTCAATGCCGTCGAGCAGTTCGCCCACGAGCCGATCAAAAATGGGGCAGGGCGTCGGGGCGCTGGGAAAAGCCTCGGCCAACATCGTCGGCACTGCTTCAAAGCCGTGCGCCTCGGCCCCTTCGATGAAACCGCCGATGGGCGTATTGACCCCGGTAAAGCGCTCGACGATTGCCGCTCCGTGGAGATAGCTGCGCTCCCGGAAACTGTCCAACGTGGTGGCTACGTTCGTGAAGGTGCTGCTCTCGTGGGAAATGCCTCCGATTGCTACGCGCATCTACTGCTCCTTTCGGTTTTTCCTGCCTTTATCACTTCGATTCCGACAGACGGGCGAAGACTTCGCCTGCCGCCATGTCTTCAATGTGCAGCCACTTGAACTTATATATATTTTTTAACGGATATGAATATAGGGCTTTAATACTTCTGAAGGCATTTCGTTCACTTTCAAAGGAGCAATAATTTATGCGCAAGGTGGTCTATATGTCGATCCTAGCGGCCTTGTTGGTCGCCAGCCCTCTAACAGCCCAGACGGAGGCCAGCCTAAGTGGCGAGGTAACCGACGAAGCTACCGGCGAGCCGCTGGTCGGGGCCACTATTCGCCTCGTGGGTACCTTGCTGGGGGCCTCCACGGATATGAACGGTCAGTTTTTATTGCCGATCGTGCCTGTGGGTGCCTACCAAGTGGAAATCAGTCTGATGGGTTATTCTACCTTCACCGATACCATGCGGGTGGCCCCTAAAGAGAAGGCTCGCTTGGTCGTCGCCCTGACCCCCAGCCCCTTGCACATGGGCGAAATGCTGATTCACGGCGAACGGGCCTTCACGGCGGCTTCCTCGCGGGCAGTGCGCCAATTCGACCTGCACATCCGGCCCAATCGCACGGCCCATCAGATGTTGCAACTGATGCCAGGACTCATCATTGCCCAGCACGCCGGCGGCGGTAAAGCCGAACAGATCTTTCTCCGCGGCTTTGACGCCGACCACGGCACTGATGTGGCCATCTCGGTGGATGGGGTCCCCGTGAATATGGTCTCCCACGGCCATGGGCAAGGCTACGCCGACATGCACTTCCTCATTCCCGAAGTCGTCGAGAGCTTGGACGTCAAGAAAGGGCCGTACTTCGCCGAATTCGGCAATCTGGCTACCGCCGGGGCCATCGCCTACCACACCCGCGACCGTCTCGACAACAATGCCATTCACCTCGAAGGGGGTGGTTTCAATACGGCCCAGTACACCATGCTCTACCAGATCCCGCTAGCCGGTCCCAAACAAAGTGCCTATTTCGCAGGCAAATACTACCGCACCAACGGCCCGGTCAAGCAGCCTCAGGGCCTACAGCGACTCAATGTCTTCGGCAAGTACCATGCTCGTCTTTCCGACCGGTCCACCCTCACCCTGACCACCAGCGGGTTCAGTTCGGCTTGGGACGCCTCTGGGCAGATCCCCCAACGGGCAATAGAACAGGGCCGCATCGACCGCTGGGGAGCCATTGATGATTTGGAGGGTGGCAGCACCGGCCGCCAAGATGTCCAAGTCAACTTCCACGTCCAAGGGACGGACGCCAACGCCTTCGACCTACAGGCGTACTTGGCCGACTACCAGTTCAAACTGTTCTCCAATTTCACCTTTTTCCTCGAGGATCCCGAGCGCGGCGACACCATCGAACAAACCGATATCCGCCGGGTCGCTGGGATCAACAGTGCCTATATCTTCCACCACTACTGGGGCCCATACCTAGCCCATACCACGATGGGGGGCGGCCTGCGCGCCGATAATGCAGCCGTGGCTTTGTGGAAAAGCCCCGACCGCCAGCGCCTCGCACCTCTGGTCGAGGCCGATGTCGTGGAGCGCAACCTGTTTTTGTGGGTCCAAGAGGAGATTGCCCTCACCCCGCGCCTGCAACTGGTGCTAGGGCTACGCAGCGATTATTTCACCTTCAATGTTGACGACCATCTCGAAAGGCACTCCACCGACCTACCGCACGCTTCGGGCTTTGCCCAAGCCTCCATACTCAGCCCGAAAGCGTCCCTGGTGTACAGCCCCATCCACGCCCTAGACCTTTTTGCCAATTTTGGCACCGGGTTTCACTCCAACGACGCCCGCAATAACGTCATCGACGCCCGCGCCTCGCAGATTCGTCGGGCCATACGGCGCAATGGGCAGAGCGAGGCCGACGTTGCCGCCGAGTTAGCAGAGCGGAACATTGATCCGGGACACCTTGAAGAAGGGACTCTACCTCGGGCTGTGGGGGCTGAAACCGGTCTGCGGACCCGCTTGTTCGACCGGTTGAGTTTGGGGGCGGCGCTGTGGTGGATGGACTTGGAGAGCGAATTCGTCTTTGTCGGCGATGCCGGCACCACCGAAGCCAGCGGGAAAACTCGGCGGGAGGGGCTGGACCTAGAAGCCCGTCTCCAACTGTGCTCTTGGCTGTGGGCTGATGCCGACTTCAATTTTTCCCGAGGTGAGGCGGTGGACGAACCCGATGGTGCCGATAAAATTCCGCTGGCCCCCAACCAAACCTCTACTGGTGGCTTGACTTGGCGCCACCCCAATGGCTTGGAAGGCAGCTTGCGCTACCGTCATATTGACGACCGGCCCGCCAACGAGGACGGCAGTGTCACGGCCGAAGGCTATACTGTAGTCGATTTCAGCGGTGCCTATCAGCGAGGGGCTTGGCGGTTTAATTTGGGCGTAGAGAACGCGCTTGACACGATGTGGAACGAGGCGCAATTCGACACTGAATCGCGCCTGCGGGACGAAGAGGAACCTGTTTCAGAGATCCACTTCACCCCGGGAAATCCCATCAATATGCGGCTGGGGGTGAGTTTGCTGTTCTAAGGAAAGCTGCGCTCCCGAAAACTCATGCCCCAAATCGTCGTTGAAAACCTAGTCAAAACCTACTGCATTGCCGAGCGCCGTCCCGGCCTTTGGGGTGCCTTTCGGGGCATTGTGCAGCGCTCGCACCGCACCATTCGGGCGTTGGACAGCATCTCTTTTTCGCTGGAAGCCGGCGAACTAGTCGGCTATATCGGCCCCAACGGTGCCGGCAAATCCACCACAGTCAAAATCCTCTCCGGCATCGTCGTCCCCGATTCGGGCCGCTGCGAGGTCCAAGGTCGCATCCCCTGGCAGGACCGCATTGGCCACGTCAGCCGCATTGGCGTGGTCTTCGGGCAGCGCACCCAGTTGTGGTGGGACTTGCCAGCCATTGAATCCTTCGATCTGCTGCGCGACATCTACAAAGTTCCCTCCAACCTCTACCGGCGGCGGCGCGACGCGCTCATCGCCATGCTGGAACTCGATTCCTTTCTCGACGTGCCCGTGCGCCAGCTCAGCTTGGGCCAGCGCATGCGCTGCGATTTAGTAGCGGCCTTGCTCCACGGTCCGGGGCTGCTCTTTTTGGACGAGCCGACCATTGGCCTCGACGCGGTTTCCAAACTGGCGATGCGCGACTTCATCAAAGAACTCAACCGCCGAGAAGGCACCACCGTCATCCTGACCACCCACGATATGGACGATATCGAAGCCCTGTGCAACCGGGTCATGGTCATCGGCGACGGCACCATCCTCTCCGACGGCAGCCTCGCCGATTTGCGCGCCCGCGTCTCGTCCGAGCGCCGCCTCATCGTCGATTTAGTCGATGCCACAGCGACCATCGAAGACGAAGCTGCCCGCGTCGTGCAGCGCGATGGCCCCCGAGTGCATCTCAGCTTTGCGCCCGAACGCATTTCAGCCGCAGCCCTCATCAGCCGCATCACCGCCCGCCACGAGGTGCGCGACCTCTTTGTGGAAAACCCGCCCATTGAGGAAGTCATCGCCCAACTCTACCGGGATCGCCCTTGATGCGGCCCTACCTGTCCGTCCTCAGCGCCCGCATCCGCATGTTGCTGCAGTACCGGGCCGCGGCCCTAGCCGGCATGGGCACGCAGCTATTCTGGGGCCTCATTCGGGTGATGATCTTTGAAGCGTTCTACCGCACGGCGACCCAAGCGCAGCCCATGACCTACGCCGAAGTGGTCAATTACGTCTGGCTAGGTCAGGCTCTGTTCGCCCTCTTGCCTTGGACACCCGACGACGACGTGCGCATCATGGTGCGCACGGGCACAGTGGCCTACGAATTGGTGCGCCCCGTCGATCTATACACTTTTTGGTACAGCCGCTCCCTCGCCAACCGCATTGCCCCCGCCCTGCTGCGCTCCGTGCCACTGTTCTGCTTGGCCTTCCTCTTTTTCGGTCTGCAAGCTCCCGCGTCCCCAAGTGCTGCGGCAGCTTGGGCCTTGGCCACGGTGGGTGCTATCTTGCTGGGCGGAGCTTTGTCCAACTTGGTCAACATCTCCTTGATGTGGACCATCGCCGGAGAGGGGGCCATGCAAATGCTGTCGCTATGCATCTTCGTCTTTTCGGGCATGGTGATCCCCTTGCCGCTGTTTCCCGACGAGTTCCAACCCATACTCGACTTCCTGCCTTTCCGCGGCTTGGCCGACACCCCGTTCCGCCTCTACATGGGACACATTCCCGCGTCTCAAGTCTGGTCGGTAGTGGGTCATCAACTCGCGTGGACGCTAGCACTAGTGAGCCTGGGCCGCTTCCTCCTCTACCGGGGCACCCGCCGCCTAGTCGTCCAAGGAGGCTGAAACCGTGCTCGATGGACTGCGCCTGTACGGCCGCTATATCGGCATTTCCTTCCGCAGCCAAATGCAGTACCGGGCCTCTTTTGTCATGCTGTCCGTGGGCCACGGCCTGATGACCGGTTTGGAATTCTTGGGCATCTGGGCGCTCTTCGACCGCTTCACCGCCCTCGACACTTGGAGTCTGCCCGAAGTGGCCTTCTTCTACGGCCTGATCAATATCGCCTTTGCCCTGTGCGATGCCTTCTCGCGCGGCTTTGACTTGTTCGCCTCCACGGTCAAAAGTGGCGACTTCGACCGCTTGCTGCTGCGCCCCCGCAGCACGGCCTTGCAATTGGCCGGACAAGAACTCACCCTCAAGCGCATCGGCCGCATCACCCAGGGTTTGGTCGTCCTGCTGTGGGCCTCACATGCCCTAGAACTGGCCTGGACGCCGGACAAGCTGCTCCTCGTCTTGCTCACCATCCTCGGCGGGGCTTGCCTGTTTTACGGCCTCATCGTCCTGCAGGCGACGCTGGCTTTTTGGACCACCGAGAGCTTGGAAATCGTCAATACCGTAACCTACGGCGGCGTGGAGACAGCCCAGTACCCGCTAGCAATTTACCGCGAGTGGTTCCGCCGCTTTTTCACCTACGTCATCCCCCTCGCCTGCGTCAGCTATTACCCAGCTTTGGGAATTTTGGAACGCCCCGACCCCTTGGGTTCAGGCCCGTTATTCCAATGGCTGGCCCCGGTCGTGGGCCTGCTCTTTTTCGCGGTCTGTCTGCGCGTCTGGCAAGTGGGCGTGCGGCACTACCGCTCTACGGGAAGCTGACTTGATGATCAGGTTTGCTGCGGCACCTGCCGAGGCGTCCCATTTACCTTGACGCGATCCGGCAGACATGTACCTTTGCCCTCCCATCGGAGAGACCAAATGCCCACACACACCATCGCCCAGCGGCTCCACAACGGCGATGCGCTTCTGCTGGACGGCGGGACCGGCTCGGAACTGCAGCGCCGCGGAGCCGATGTCCTCAAAGGCACCGAAGACCGACTCAAGGCGTGGTCGGCAACGGCCAACCTCGAGTACGCCGACGTGGTTCAGCAGGTGCACTCAGACTACCTCCGCGTCGGGGCCGACATTATCACCAGCAACAACTTCTGGACGACGCCTACCCGGCTCGACTCTATCGGTGAGCGCCACGCCTGGCGCACCTATGCAACCGCCGCGATCTGCAACGCCGTCGAGGCCCGCAATGCCATGCGCCAAGAGGCGTACGTCGCCGGCGGCATCGCCGCCCCCAGCCTCCAGGGATCGATGCCACCTACCAGCCCAGTCTCAGACGCCCGCGCCTTGGGTCCCGAGGCGTACCGCAGAGAGTGGGCCGACCACGCCAAACTCCTAGCCGACGAGGGTGCCGACCTGATCCTGGCCGAGTACGTCGGCTTCATCGAGGACTGCGTCGAAGCTGTCGACGGCTGTGCCGAGGCGGGCGTGCCGGTCTTCTTAGGAGTCCGGCACATCCAAGACGACGGCGCAATGCAGTATGGCGAGAGCCTGATCAATCTCGCCAGCGCCCTCGCAGGTCATCCCGTCGATGCCGTCCTGCTCATGTGCAGCAACCCGGAAAACATCTCCGTCGGTTTCCCCATACTCCGGGAGGCGTTTGCCGGTCCCGTCGGCGCGTACCCCAACCTCGGCTACAACCCGACCGGCCCCATTGCCAACAGGCCGACGCTCACGAACCAAAAACCCAGTACCGGTGTGGACATCTTGCAGAACGCCGACTACTACCCCTCCCGCATGGCGGAGTTTGCCGGCGAGTGGAAGCGGATGGGTGCCCAGATCATTGGCGGCTGCTGCGCCTCAGGGCCAGAGCACATTGCGGCCATGTACCCGGTCGTTAAGGAGTGAGGAACAAAGACATGAAAGTCCGACCTGACCTCGTCCCCGAGACCGAGCGGGACCATCTCGAAGTCATCCAGCTCACGGATGAGCCGATCTCCTCATCGCATATCTATATGGAGGCCCAGATCTTCACGCCCGATTCACAGCGGCTGATCCTCCACCGCTCGGCGCACCCTCACGGCTCAGATCCCAAGGACCCCGAGCACCAGTTTCTGATTTGCAACTTAGAAGACAATTGCAGCCTGACGCCGATCACCACCGAGCTTGGTACGACGGGGCCGTCTATCTCACCAGATGGCAACTACCTGTACTATTTCGTCAATGAAACAGAGCACGGAAGAGGCGGACGACTGACGCTGAAACGGGTCGGGCTAGATGGGTCTGAACGCGAGATCATCTACGTCCTAGATCACGCGATTCCGGAGACCGATTTCAGGCTGAGCCGACCGTATCCGCTTTCGACGATTTCATCCGATGGGGGGCGCATCTCCATCTCGGGATTCCTCGGGGAAGGCAAAAGCGCAGGAGAGCCCTGGGGTCTGCTCGTCTTCGAGATCGAAGAGCCCTCCGTGCGGTTAGTCCTTCACGGTCCCACTTGGTGCAACATTCACCCGCAGTACACGCGGCAGACTGACCTCGTGGCTTCCCACGACATCATGATTCAGGAAAATCACGGGAATATCATTACAGCCGACGGCAGGGTGGAAAAGCTCACCAGCGGACTGGGCGCGGACATCCACCTGATTCGGGACGATGGAACGGATCTGCGCGACTTCCCCTGGGGCAGGGATGGGAACGAGTTCTGTCAGGGGCATCAGTGCTGGCAGGGGAGAAGCGACATTGCCATCACCAGCACTTCGACGCGCAAACCAGACGAAAGACAGCTCATATCGGGCAGGGCGGTAGCGCACGTCGGCGATGAAGGCATCAACACGCCGGGTGGATGGCGCAACGACCTGTCCCGCTCCTTTGCCGAACCCGATTTCTGGCATTTCGCAACAGACCGAGACGGGACCCGTTTGATCACAGATGCGGGCCCGAAAGACGGGGGCGGCGCAGTCTGGCTATTCGACCTTCCCGAGGAGGAGGAAGGCGCACTCGCGAATGCGCGGAAGATCGCAAACCCTGGATCGTCCTGGCAGAAGGACACCCACATCCATCCTTTCCTCTCGCCGGATGGAGAAACGGGCTTCTTCAATTCCGATGAAAGTGGCGTGTTGCAGGCCTATATGGTGCGCGGCTGGCAAATGACGTAAGGGGATACCATGAGCCAGCCCAAGCGCATCGCCCACGCCGATCTAGAACAATTCTTCCTCGACGCGCTCGCAGCCACAGGGGTACCGCCGCACGTGGCCGCGGTCGAAGCCCAAATCGGCGCTGAAGTGGACCTGCACGGTGGCCACACCCACGGCGTCGCTTTGTTGCCCTCGGCGATCAATTACATCCGCCAAGGTATTTTGGCACCCGATCCCAACTTTGAAACCATCGTCGAGTACCCAACCTCCCGACTGATCGACGCCGGCGGCGGCATTGGCCGCTTCTCTTCGGCGCAGGGCATGGATTGGGCACTCGAACGAGCACAGCAATACGGCGTGGGGACCTGCGTCGTCCGCAGCGTCGGACACTGGGGGCGCGGGCATAGCTATGCCTTGCGGGCCGCTCGCGCCGGGCTAGTCGGCCTAGCCTTCACCAACGCGTTCGCCAACTTTCCCGCCTGGGGCACGCGCGTCCCTTCCCTAGGCAACAATCCCCTCGCCATCGGCATTCCCACCGCCGACGGCGAGCCCGTGGTCCTCGACTTGGCCATGACCCAGTCCTCCATAAGCCGCGTGCGTCAGGCCGAGGCTGCTGGACGCAACGTCCCCGAAGGTTGGGGCTTGGACGAGCTTGGAAGGCCCACTACGGATCCAAGTGTTCTGCTGCAATCGTGGCGCTTTTTGCCCATGGGTCAGCACAAAGGCTCGGGACTTGCTTTTATGGTCGATCTACTCACGGCTGGCCTAGCCGGCGGCCTTCTCGCTTTTGAGCAGGGCACCGAGGAACGGCCAACGGATTCGGCCGGCGGCTCCACCAAGTGCTTTATCGCCCTCAAGCCCTTTGGCGACTGGCTGCACAGCCGCAGCGCCGATCTGAAGGCCCATATAAAATCGGTAGAAGCAGCACCCGAGCAGGGTCCGGTGCAGTGGCCGGGCGAAGGCAGTTATCAGCGGCGCGCCGACTACCTAAAACACGGCATCGCCCTCGAAACCACCTTGGCCAACCAAGTGGACGAATTGGCCCGCGACTTGGCAGTGCCAATTCGCTGGGCTTGATGGACCGTACCTAAGGTCAGGAGTACATATCCTCCCGCTCTTGGCCGAGGATTCTGGTCTTGGGTGCCTTAATGGACATTTCTAGGTCGAGGATTTACCTTCTAGGCTATCAACTCCCCCACCCCATTAAAGGTAGGCAAAAATGTCCCAGCCCCTAAGGAGGCCCCCCATGATCCAGCTCCCTAAGTCCGTCCTCGCCATCATCGCCGCCGTCTTCGTCTTATTTCTCATCAGCCCGCGCTTCTACCAAAGCATCCCGGCCGGCCATGTCGCCGTCGCCACTCTCTTTGGCGAAGTCCAGTCCAAGCACTTCCCCGAGGGCTTTCACATCGTCAACCCGCTCTACCAATGGCACTTATACGACGTGCGCCAGAAGACCCACTCCGAAACCTCCAACGTCCCCAGCCAAGACCAGCTACAGACCAAGATTGACGTCAGTGTCCAGTACCGCCTCGTCGCCAACCAAACGCCGAGCATCCTAAAAGAGACCGGCAGTATTAGCGACGTGCTCGCCGTGCACATCATCCCCAAGCTGCGCTCGCAGATCCGCGAGCAGGGCAAGACCATCAAACGCGCCGAAGACTTCTTTTTGGAAGAGACTCAGACGACGTTGCAGGTCGCCCTACTCGAAGGCCTGAAAGATTATCTGGGCACCAAGGGGGTCGCCATCGAGGCCGTATTGATCCGCGACATCTCGCTACCGCCCTTTATCACCAAGGCCATTGAGGCCAAAAAAGAGCGCGAGCAGGAAGTTGAAAAGCAAAAGGCCGAGCTAGAGCGCTTCACCACCGAGCAGGAACAGAAAGTCGCCGCTGCCGAGGCCGAAAAGAACGCCGCCGCCGCCCAGGCTGAAAAGCGCCGCCTGCTCGCCGACGCCCAAGCCTACGAAATCACCAAGATCAACGACGCCATCGGCCGCAACCCCAACTACGTCAAACTCCAGGCACTCAAGTCCCTCGAAGCCATCTCTAAGGATCCTGCCGCCAAGGTCTATTTCATCAACAGCGACAGCCCTTCACCGCTGCCCTTGATGCACCTAGGCGAAACCAAGTAGATGCCGACCAAATACCGCGTTGGCGTCATTGCCTCCGGCCGCATTGCCCGCGAGCACGGTCGCGGCTGGGCCGAGTGCGAGCACACTGAGATCGCTGCCATCGCCGACGCGCATCCCGAAGCCTTGGCCAGCTACGCCGCGGATTTCCACGTCGAGAAACAGTACCTCGACTACCGCGAGATGCTCGACGTGGAAAACCTCGACATCGTCAGCGTTTGCTCTTGGGACCCCCAGCACGCGGAAATGTCCATCGCCGCCTGCGCCCGCCGGCCCCAAGCCGTGCTCTGCGAAAAGCCCATGGCCGTCTCCTTGGGCGAAGCCGAGGCCATGGTCATCGCCGCAGAGCGCAACAACGTCAAGCTAGCCATCGGCCACCAACGCCGCTTTTACTCTTGTTGGCGCGAGGCGCGGCGGATGATCGCCGACGGAGCCATCGGCAAGCCGCAGCGGCTGTGGTCCGCGGTCAAGGCCGGGATGATGAACACCGGTACCCACTGCATCGACTTCCAGCTCTACGCCCTCGGCGATCCACAGGCCGAATGGGTCATGGGCTCGGTCGAGCGCCATACCGACCACTTCGTCTTCGGCCACCGGGTCGAAGACCGCTGCGTGGGGATCATCGGCTATCCCGACGGGGTCGAAGGCGTGATCGAAAACGAGATGAACGATATTTATCAGGTGGGGGCTACCATCTACGGCGAAGACGGCACGATGGTCGTCAGCGACAACAGCCTGCGCTATATGACGGCCACCTCCGGCGGCTGGCAGGAGTTCGAACCCACCGACAAGTCCAGCGGCTACGGCAACGCCTTCGTCGATCAAGCCTACGGAATCTGCCGCTGGATTGAGGGCGATTTTGAGGACTACTACGGCAAGGCCGAGCACGGCAAGGCCGCCACCGAGATCATGCTGGGCGTCTATGAATCGGCTAGGCTGCACGAGCGCGTGGCCCTGCCGCTGCAAACCCGCGACAACCCACTCGACGTCGCCGTCGAGGAGGGGCGCATTCCCGTCACTCGGCCCGGCCATTGGGACGAGCGCTCCTTTCTGGTGCGCGGCGAGGGCATGAGCTGGATCAGGGACAAATAGGCGTCCCTCATGCGGCCCCAATTCTGGGGCCGGACTGCACGGAGGACGGAAAGCCCATGCAGATCGGCCTTTTAGTTACCAATCGTCAACACCTTGAAGAGTCCGCCGACTGGGACTTCGACTATCTCGAAGGCTCACCCGGTCTTCTCGGCATCGACGCAGACGACCCACGAGCGACCGAGCGCGAGTTCTCTGCGCTTTTGGAAAAGCATCCGTTACAGATGAAGACGATGTGCGGCTTTATTGGCGACCCGCAGGGGCGCGGGCTAATGGTCGTCGGCCCCGACGTGAGCTTGGAACGGCTGCGTACTTTTGTCACGCGAGTCTTCGACCTCATGCAGCGGGCTGGGGTCGAGGTCATCGGCTACGGAAGCGGCAGTTCGCGCTGGGTACCCGACGGCTTCGACCGCGACAGAGCGCGCCAACAAGTCGCCGACTTCTTGCACCTGTGCGCCGACCTCGGCGAACCACGAGGGGTCAAGGTTGCGCTTGAGCCCTATAACCGCGACGACGCCAACCTGCTCAATACCGTCTCCGAAGCGACCGAGTTCATAGCGGACGTCAACCGCTCTCATGCCAAACTGATGGCCGACTTCTTCCACATGAAGCTCAACGGCGAGTCCTTCGACGCACTCAAAGAAGCTGGGCCGCACCTGATCCACGCCCACATTGCTGAGCCGGGGCGCAGCCGACCGCAAACCACGCCGGCCGATCATGCGCTTTTCCTACACACCTTGCGCGCATCCGGCTACGATGGCCGCGTAACGCTGAGCGGCGCGCTGCCGGTCTATGCCGACGACGGCGAGACCGCCATCGCCCTCAAAAAGGCCATCGCGTGAAGGTTCCCTCCTTCGCCTACAGCCGTATGGTAGACCTTTCGCGCACCATCGCGCCGTCGGAAGGTCGCCTCATTCACTACCGCACGGCGCGCGTACCCGTTGACGATCCGCCGACCGACCGCTGGTACATCACCACCAGCATCGAAATGGGCGGTCACGCCGGCACCCATGTCGAAGGGCCTTTACACGCCGTCCAAGACGGCCCGGCCATCGCCGACCTCGATGTCGAGCGCTTTTTTGGCGAGGCCATCGTATTCGACTTCAGC
This sequence comes from Gemmatimonadota bacterium, assembly GCA_026706505.1. The sequence goes on along the minus strand of JAPOYQ010000628.1, from coordinate 7,736 downwards.
GATGCGCCGCTCGGTGAGCCGCTCTCGCCGGAACAATTCCAACGGGCCGCCGAACCGGGTGGAGGCGTCCGTCCGGGAGACATCGCACTCTTTCGCTTTGATTGGGATCAACGGGCTACCGCTGGTTCTTATCCACCTTACCCCACGACCTCAGCCCTGCGCTGGCTCGTCGAGGCCGGCGTCAAACTGCTCGGCATCGACACCCCCGGCCTAGATATTCCGGGCGATCGCAGCCTGCCCAATCACCACCTGCTCTTCGCGCACGGCATTCCCCTAATCGAAAGCTTGGACCGCTTAGGCGACCTGCGACAACCGCGCGTTTACCTTTTCGCCCAGCCGCTACCGGCTGCCGAAACCGACGCCATTCCACTGCGCGTACTCGCTTTTGAAGGGTAGCTACGGTCCGCGTCAGAATGGAGGTTCCCTATGAAGATGAAGTGGACCGCCTTGTTGCCGCTGGCTGTGGTCTTTACCGAATTACTGGTTCCAGACGCCTCCCTTTCCTGTAGCTGTGAACCGCCGGGAACGCCTCTGGAAGAGTTGGCCTTGTACGATGCCGTATTCACCGGGAGGGTCGTGGCGATCGCCCAGATCGCGGGAACACCCGAAGAGGATGTATGGATTTTGTTCCAACTATCCGCCGTGTGGAAGGGGGCGCTTAGAGAAGATATTGCCATCCGAACCGGACCATACGACGCGGCCTGCGGCTACCCCTTCGAGGTGGGCGGCGAGTATCTGGTGTATGCTTACTTCCTTGGGGATGGCGATCTCTACACAGGACTTTGCAGCCGCACGAATTCTCTGGCCGCGGCCAGAGAAGATGTAGCGCAGCTTGGGGAGCCCATTTTCCGCCAGGTTGCAACCTCGGTTGCCCCCATGAGTTGGGGCGGCGTCAAACTGGGGCACCTGCTCGATTCTGGTATTTTTTGAATCTTGCGACTGAGGCGTACGTCGCCGCATACCGATATTCGCCCCAATGCCGTTTCCTACGGAAATTACAGAAGAGGAGCTCTTATATCGGTTGGCGCGATGGCTCGCATTCTGACGCCAGCCACAATCCACATAAGGGAGGTTGATCGTGATCCGATTCATTGACAAACCCATCATCGGCTTGGCGCTCGCATTGGCGGCGAGTTGCTTGGGATGCTCCGACGACGAGCCAACCGCGTCTGAGGCCACTCAAGCCAGCGCCGTCATCAACCCCACGGAGGGCAACCAAGCCCAAGGGATGGTTGAGTTCACGCAGGAAGCCGACGGGGTGCGAGTTATAGCCAACTTGACTGGGCTTACAGAAGGCGACCACGGATTTCACATCCACGAAAAGGGCGATTGCAGCGCGGCCGATGGCACATCAGCGGGCGGTCACTTCAATCCCGAAGGCAAAGACCACGGCGCACCCGATGCCGCTGAACGGCACGTCGGCGACCTTGGCAACATCACCGCCGACGACTCTGGGCAAGCCACGTACAACCGCCTCGACACCCACGTCGAATTGAATGGTACCAACAGCATCATCGGGCTGGCCGTCATCGTTCACGCACTCCCGGATGATTTCTCACAACCCACTGGCGCGGCCGGTGCCCGCGTCGGCTGTGGGGTCATAGAGGGTAGATAAGGGCAAACTTTTTGCTCCCTGTGCCTGCTTGACGGTTGCTGGCCGCCGGTCGCCGCGATCTCGGAGTTAATCGGAAGGGATTGGCGAGAAAAATCTACTGCACAGGTAACGCTCTGCACCGCTGGAGGTGTTTAAGTAATACACCGCTAGACGGGATTCCTGTGAGGCGGTGAATCACTACAAGAGAGGAGGTGATGAGAGAATGCCACGCGACGAGAAGTCACAAGCCGATCTTGACAATCATGCCAATCAGTTAAACGACAATGGAGATTGCCGCCGTTGGCCATGCAAACCCTCACCTCTGCCGAAGTCGATCACTTCCTCACCAAGGGCTACGTCACCATCCCCGGCTGCTTCACCCGCGACTTTGCCCAACCCCTCATTGACCACGCCTATGAGCGTCTCGGCTACGATCCCGACGATCCCGCCACTTGGACCGATCCGATCCGCTATTTAGATCACGCTCACAGATTCAAAGTAAAGGACCTTTGCCCCCGGGCTTGGGGCGCGATCTGCGATGTGATGGGCGGCGAAGACCGCATTGATCCCGCCATCCAGCGACTAGAAACCAAGCATTTCTCTTCGGTCGAATCCTTCCACTGGTCCGACGCTTTCATCATCAACTTCCGCTATGGCACCGATGCTCCTTGGCGTCCCCCGGCCCCTAACACTGCCCACTGGCACAAGGACGGCAGCTTTTTCCGTCACTTCTTAGACAGCCCCGAACAGGCCCTGTTGGTCGTCCTCCAATGGACCGATACCCCACCCAAGTCCGGCGGCACCTTCGTCGCCTGCGATTCCTTCAAACACGTCGCCCGCTATCTCGCCGACCATCCAGAGGGCGTCGATCCGGGGGCCTGTAACTTTCTCATCAACCGGTGCCAAGACTTCATTGAGCTTACCGGCCAGACCGGCGATCTGACCCTTCTCCACCCCTTTACCCTCCACGCCTCCTCCCCCAATCACTCAGGTCGCCCCCGCTTCATGACCAATCCCCCCGTCGCCCTAAAAGAACCCTTAAACTTCAACCGCGAGGACTCCGCCGACTTTTCCCTCGTCGAGCGCGGCGTTCTTCAGGCGCTCGGCGTCGATCGCTATGATTTCCAACCCACGGCCCCGAGAGAGTGGTACGGTCTTTAGCGCCACCTTTTCCCGCGTCGCCGTGTTATCGTCCACTATGATTCCCAAGGAACGGGCACATTGATCTCTGTGGCAATGCGCTGCAACATGTCGAGGTGGTCTTCAGTCATCGGGATGCCGCATTGCTCGCGCGTTTGCTCGCGTTGCCATTCCAAGCTACCGGGGACTTCGGCGCTTGCCAAGCCCGGCATGGGGTTCAGCGACCGGCTCTCGCGCAAGATGCGAGCAAGCTCTGCCTTATAAGCCTCCAAATCGCCCAACCGCGCCACGTCAATCGCCACAATCGTAAATGCCCGCGTGGCACTTGAAAATTTTGGTCTGCTCGATTCAGGCGTCGCCGTGCCCGCTAAAATGCCCGCCAAGAACCACGACGTAAATCGCATCCCCAAACTCTTGAAAACAAAATCTGGAAATGTCTGCAATGCTTCGGGGAGTTTGCTGCGGTCTTTCAACATGTTCGCATTCATATCCAGCACAAACGGCGGGCCTTCTGCCGTTGGAATGCCAAAACACATCGGGGGGGCACCCATCGCATCCCACACCGTTGCATCGGGTTGCGTCGGTTTCTCCCAAGCAACACCGCCTGCCACGGAAAAGGTCGCCAAGTCGCGTGCCAGTGCCAGCCGCGCATAAATCCCCACGCTGCCCACATGTCCGTGATTGCGCGTACACGCAACGGCAATGCCATTTGCTTTCGCCTTTTCAATGACTGATTCTGTCGCCTGCGTTGCCACCAAGTAGCCTGTACCGCCGTCGCCGTCAAAAATCGCCATTGAAGGAGCATCCATGATTTGGGCGATTTCGGGTCGTGGGTTAATACGCCCCTCTCTAAACTCAGCCACATACCGTCGCAACTGGCGCGTGCCGTGGGAGACCACCCCGCGCAAATCCACATCCACCAGATAGCGCGCAATCAACGCAGCATCGCCATCGGGCAAATGGACTTTGCGCAACACGTCGGTAGTAAAGTCGCGCAACATATCCGGCATGATGCGCCTAGCATCTCCGGGAACACAAACGGGCATAAAATCCTCTCTTCTACGGTCGTCAGAAATCGTTCCTTACTTTCTCCGGCATCCCCGACCTGAGCGAATCCCAACACGCAAGTCCCGTGGCGACGACCCTAGCCCCCTCGCGGACGCCGACCCAAGGCTTTGCACCGTTCAGGACGCAATCTGCCATGTGCCGCAGCATGACGATCATCTCGCTGGCGTGACCTCGCTCCGATGAAAACTCAGCGGTGACCTTGCGCGAGGGCAGGTCGCCAGTCGGATCGAGGCTCTTTGCGCCATTGAGAATGGTGCCACGGGTTCCGTAAACGGCCAGACTGTTCATTGGAATCTCATGTGGGTGTACAATGCCGAGAAAGTTCGCAATGCGTCCGATTTTTCCAGATGCAAACTTCACGTTGATGACGAAGTTGTCCTCTTGGGGATAGTTCGGCGCAACGCCGCTGCGCAGCCCGTAGCAGTGGACTTCGTCGATATCGCCCATGAACCAGCGCAGAAGGTCGATTGGGTGACACGCACCGCCCAAGATCAGGTCTTGCGGCATCTCGACCCGCCAAGGGGAGTAGTCATAGACCGGGCGGAGATCGTGAACGTAGTGGGACTCGGCCATGAAGAGCTCGCCGAGCTCGCCGGCATCGCAGGCGCGCTTCGCCTCGATGAAGTCATATCGGCCGCGCAGACTCTGCGTGACGAGCAGCACTTTGCCCGACCGGTCAACAGCTTCCACAACCTGTTCGACCTCTTTCATCGTGTACACCATCGACTTAGTGACCATCACGTGCTTGCCCGCGTCGAGCGCGGTCAGGATCTGCTGCGCGTGGAGCGGTCCGGGCGTGTAGACGCCAATGATGTCGAGGTCGCTGCGCGCAACCAGCTCGTCGAAATCAGATGTCAGAGCGTCGATCCCGAATTCGCGGCCGAGCGCTTCGAGCTTGTCCTGCCGCGTGTCGCACAGGGCGGTGACGCGGACCGGCAGAGCGCTGTTTTCCGGCTGATTGGCACCAAGCAGCGTTCTGCCGTGGCCAAGCCCGGCGACGCCGATGCTGAGTTGGCTCATTTTCGTTTCTCTCCCGGTTAATTTTGCTAGTCGTGTGAGCGCGGGTTGCAATCAGATCACGCGGCCGTCCAACTGGCGATAAAGTCCGCCGTACCGTAGTCCGCGGGCATCTCGTTGAAATAGTGCTTCATCGGGACGGCCTGAAAGCCCGGCACAAAGTGTTCCTCGTCCGCTTGCAGCAGATCCTCAAGCGGCCTGAAGCGATCCCACAGCAAGCGCGCCTCATCCGGGGTGAATCGATCGGCAAATTTCGGCCCCCAATTGAGCGTAATGGGGTGCTTTCCGAGAACGCGACGTTGGAGATCTTCGGCGATACCCTGCAGCGGCGGATCCTTGTGCAGTCGAATCGCCAGCGCGGCCTTGCACAGGTAAACAGTTGATAGCATTCTGCCCTTCTCGGCCCGCTCCGGATGGAGGCCATCCAAAGCGTTCAGATACGCGGCACCATCTCCCGCGATAACAGCCCGCAGCGCCGATTCCGTATGCTGCTTCATCTGCTCGCTGCGGTCGTTCCAGCGCGTGAACGCCGTCTGTGCGTCTGCGGAGATATGTTCAGCAAACGAAAGGTCGTCTATCGAAGTAAAGGTCGAGAAGCCACCGTGAACGGTTCGCCGCATCTTGGGGCTGTAATTGCTGCCCCAGTGGAGAATCGGGAGGATATAGACGACGCCGTCACCGGCTTCAAGATGAGTCTGCACGCCAGTGGGCAGCGGACGGGGAGGGTCTGCCAACATTACCTCGTTCTCTTCGGGCGTGTTCAGCCGCAGATGGCTGCCCGGCACCACCCAAAGGACGCTGTCGTCGTAGAGCGGGATGTTCCACTGGACGTAGCGCGGGCCTCCTTCGACAATGTCGTCGATATAGCCCTGGAGCGGCGCAGTATCGATGGGGTGGAGATCGCGGTGCCACCTCGCCGGGCCGTGATCTCTGACGGGATTGCACATCATCATCATCTCTGTGACGGCCCCGTCCGCTATGCCGAGGAGTTCTGTGCTAACCCCGTGGATGTTCTCTTCGAGCCACACCTCGACCGCCGGCGCGGTCTTCGGGTCGATCTGATTGACGAGCGGCGCCCTTGATAGTTGCAGGCGAGGCTGCGCCCCGGTCTCCCAAACGCCCCCAGGCGGGTCGCCTGCCGCGCGTTCGGCCTTCCAGTTCTCGCGCTGGCGGTTGACGAGCGTCTCATACGCCTGCCGGACGCGTTCGAGTTTGTCGCGTGGCACGGCTTCCTTGACGATGAGGTAGCCGGTTTCCAGAAATTCGTCGCGGTTGAGTTTCATGTTGGACTCCAATCAGGGTAAAGGAACGTTAGCCTAAGTGGACCTGTTACACGCTGCTTATTGAGCGAGTGAGCCATCGGATACGAACTGATATTCTAGTAAAACTGATATAGATGCTCAACTGAGTAAAATGGCCGCGAGGCGAGTCCGGCCCCGTGTTGGGTTGAATAAGCACTGAAACCCATTACATTTGGAGTGCTGCTGAGGGAATGGCAATGAAAACACGCATACTAGGTAAGACAGGTCTCAACGTCAGTGAACTCGGACTCGGCTCTGGTTTTATGGCAGGTCAAGGGCAGGATGGTGTGAATCGTTGTGTGGATTATGCGATTGACCACGACGTGAACTATTTCGACACAGCCGCAAACTACGGGGACGGCAGGGATGAAACGATGCTGGGAGCCGCCTTGAAAGGAAAACGAGACAAGGTCATCCTTGCTACCAAAGTGGGATTTACAAACCGTGAGCGCTACCGCTTAGAGGGTCATCGCAGCGCCGACCAGCTTATGGAGCAATTCGAGAATTCCCTCAAGCGACTTCAGACCGATTACGTGGACATCATTCAGATTCACGAAGCGGACTACATGAAATGGTGGACTGACGATATCCCCGAAAATGAAGATGCGGGGGATTGGGGTGCACTCATTGAGGATGACACAGACTACGACTTCTCCAATGCGCCGGCGGTCAAATTCCTCGTAAATGCAAAGCGTAGCGGCAAGGCCCGTTTTATCGGATTGACGGCCAAGAATGCACGCGTGTTGGCGCGAATCCTGAAAGTGATCAAGGTTGATTCTGTCATGACAGCGCATCAGTTCAACCCGGTTTTCAGAAACGCTGTTGAGTTCCTGTTCCCGACTGCTCAAGACCTACAGGTAGGCGTTGTGATCGGTGCACCATTGATGAAAGGTTGGCTTGCCGTTCCCCAAAACGCATGGCGGGAGAGTCCTCCCGATTGGATGGACGAGATTTTCAAGGCGTCCTATTTCAGGTTCCTTGATATTCATGCGGACGCTGATATTCCCATAGCAGAACTCTGTATCCGCTGGATGCTTTCCGAGCAAAAGCAACAGTCCATCGTTGTTGGTTTCAGTAATCTCCAAGAAGTCGAATTCAATATGTCTGCTGCGCTTCGTGGAGTACTCCCGGACGATCTCAACGCTGCGATAGAGGAGGTTGGGATTGTTCATCCTCTCATCTATCAAGGGCGGACGCGGATCTGAAGTCTCCAACTGTCACGAAGGGGCTGGGGTTGTAACCGCCAATCATCGCTTCAGCCTCCCCGCAGGGCCGACGTATTGATTGACCCCTTGTGGAACGTGCATCATATTCGCTTGAGAAGTTAATCGCACTCGTGCGTCCAATACGCCGAGGGCGCGATGACACATCAAACAGGAATCCAATCCATGCCCCAACTAACCCCATCCCAACTCGACCACTATTGCGAACACGGCTTCGTCCTCGTCGAAGACCTCCTCGACCCCACCGCCGACATCGATCCCGTCTTAGCCGAATACGACGAAGTCCTCGACGAGCTCGCCGACGAGCTTTTCGCTGCAGGTCAGATCGCCTCCAAGTACGCCGACCTCGGCTTTGATGAGCGCCTCTGCCAGATCTACAACGAAACCGGCCAA